>NZ_LXJQ01000015.1:0-101448 GCF_001728925.1 Pseudomonas sp. 1D4 | reverse complement strand
TGTAGGCGCCTTTGTCGTCGTAGACGCGGATGGTGAAGGCGTCGTTGCCGTTGTAGTCCTTGTTCGGCGTGTAGGTGTACTCGCCGGTGACGGTGTTGAGCAGCAACGAGCCGTGGTCGGCGCCGCTCTGGATGGTGTAGGTCAGCTTGTCGCCTTCCACGTCGCTGGCGACGATCTTGCCGTTGACGCTCTGGTCCTCGTCGGTCTCCTTGGCCTGGTCGGCGGTGATAGGCGCATCGTTGACCGGGGTCACATCGATGCTGACGAGGCTGGTGGTGGTGCCGCCTTTGCCATCGCTGACGGTGACGGTGAAAGCATCGGGCCCGTTGTAGTCCTTGTTCGGGCGGTAGGTGTAGCTGCCGTCGCTGTAGAGGGTGAGGGTGCCGTTCTGCGGGCCGTTACCGCTGGCGATGCTGTAGGTGAGGGTGTCGCCGTCGATGTCGCGGGCATCCACCTTGCCGTTCACCGGGGTGTCTTCGGCGGTGCTCAGGTTGGCCGGGTTGGCGGTCGGTGCGTCGTTGACCGGGTTGACGGTGATCCGCACCACGGTGTCGACCACGCCGCCCTTGCCGTCATCGATGGTGACGGTGAACGAGTCCGGGCCGTTGTAGTTGGCATTGGGCTTGTAGGTGTACTGGCCGGTCGCGTTGTCGAGCACCAGGGTGCCGTTGCTGGTTCCGGTCTTCAGGGTATAGGTCAGGCTGTCGCCATCGGCGTCGGTGGCGTTCAACTGACTGGTGAGGGTGTCGTCCTCATCCACGCTGACGTTGGCGTTGTTGACCACCGGCAGGTCATTGATCGGGGTGACCGCCAGGTTGATGGCGCCGCTCACGGTGCCGGTGCCGTCGTTGACGCTGTAGGTGAAGCTGCCCACGGTGTCGCCGGCCTTGTAGTCGGCGGGGGCGTTGTACTTCAGCCCCTGGAGCTGGGTGCTGGTGAGGGTCTGGCCATTGCTGAGCAGGGTGCCATCGGCGAGGGTGACCTGGCCGACCACCGGCAGGCCGGTGACGGTGATGGTGAGTGCGTCGCCGTCCACATCGGTGGGCGCTGCGATGTTCAACGGGGTGCCGACGCTTTCCTCGTTGACGGTGAGGGCGTGGCTGTCCACTACCGGCAGGTCGTTGACCGCAGTGACGCCCACCTTGACGGTGGCGGTATCGGTGCCGCCCTTGCCGTCGCTGACGGTGTAGGTGAAGGAACCGGTGCCGTTGAAGTTGGCGGCCGGGGTGAAGACGACCTTGCCGTTGACCAGGGCCACGGTGCCGTTGACCGCGTTCTGCACGCTGACGATGGTCAGGCTGTCGCCGTCCACGTCCGTATCGTTGCCCAGCAGGGTGGCGGGCTCGATGGTCAGCGGGGTGTCTTCAGTGGTCACCAGGCCGTCGAGGCCGTGGCTCAGGCTGTTGCCGCCGAGCACGGTGTAGCTGCCGCCTTCGGGACGCATTTCCACCTTGAGCAGGGCCTGGCCGCCCTGGTCCCAATAGATGATCTGGATCTGGTGGGCGCCGCCGGCGGGCACGTTGAAGGTGGCGAACTCGCGGGCGGTCGGGCCCTGGTTGCCGTTGTACTCGGCCACCACCTTGCCGTCGATGACGATGCTGAAGCCGTCGTCGGCAGTGACGCGGAGCTGGTAGTTGCCAGCGGCCAGGTTGATCGAGCCGCTCAGCTCGACGATGGCGTCGGAGCTGTTGGCCGGCGCGGTGCTCAGGCTCGCGGCGTCGCTGCCGAGAAACTTCTGCAGGTTGCCGTTGCCGCCCAGGTGGCTGTTGGTGCCGTTGCCGTAGTTCAGCGAGGTGGCGGTGAAGGTGGCGTCGGCAGCGTGCTTGGCGATGAAGTCCTTGACCATCGCCAGGTTGCTCAGGTTCGGGCCGTCGGTGCCTTCGCGGTAGGCGTAGTAGCTGCCCTTCAGGCCGCTGAGGGTCGGGGCGTCGTCGCGGGCATCGGGGGCATCGTTCACCTGGGTGACGTTGATGGTCACGCTGCCGTTAACGGTGGCGGTGCCGTCGTTGACGCTGTAGGTGAAGCTGCCCACCGGGTCGCCGGCCTTGTAGTCGGCGGGGGCGTTGTATTTCAGGCCCTGGAGCTGGGTGCTGGTGAGGGTCTGGCCATTGCTGACCAGGGTGCCGTCGGCGAGGGTGACCTGGCCGACCACCGGCAGGCCGGTGACCTTGATGGTAAGTACGTCGCCGTCGGCGTCGGTGGGCGCCTTGAGGCCCAGCGGGGTGCCGACGCTTTCTTCGGCCACGGTGAGGGGCTTGCTGTCCACCACCGGCAGGTCATTCACCGGGGTGACGCTGATGGCGACGCTGCCGTTCACAGTGGCGGTGCCGTCGTTGACGCTGTAGGTGAAGCTGCCCACTGGGTCGCCGGCCTTGTAGTCGGTGGGGGCGTTGTACTTCAGGCCCTGGAGCTGGGTGCTGGTGAGGGTCTGGCCATTGCTGAGCAGGGTGCCGTCGGCGAGGGTGACCTGGCCGACCACCGGCAGGCCGGTGACGGTGATGGTGAGCGCGTCGCCGTCCACATCGGTGGGCGCCTTGAGGCCCAGCGGAGTGCCGACGCTTTCTTCGGCCACGGTGAGGGGCTTGCTGTCCACCACCGGCAGGTCGTTCACCGCAGTGACGCCAATGGCCACGCTGCCGACCACGGTGGCCGTGCCGTCATTGACGCTGTAGGTGAAGTTGCCCACCGGGTCGCCGGCCTTGTAGTCGGCGGGGGCGTTGTACTTCAGGCCCTGCAGTTGAGCACTGGTGAGGGTCTGGCCGTTGCTGACGGTGCTGCCGTCGGCCAGGGTCACGCGGCCGACCACGGGCAGGCCGGTGACGGTGATGGTGAGCGCGTCGCCGTCCACATCGGTGGGTGCCTTGAGGCCCAACGGGGTGCCGACGCTTTCCTCGGCCACGGTAATGGCGTTGCTGTCCACCACCGGGGCGTCGTTGCGGCCTTCGATGGTGATGCTGGCACTGGTCTTGACCAGGCCACCCTGGCCGTCACTGACCTCGTATTCGTAGTTCAGGACCAGGTTCTGGCCCTTGGCCAGGTAGTTGTAGGCGGACGGGTCCACCTTGAGGCTGTTGCTGGCGGCGTCGAAGGTCACACCGGCGGCGTTGCCGGTGCCGATCTGCTTGAGGTTGACGACGCTGAGCACGTCCTTGGCGTCGACGTCACTGGCGTTCTGCAGCAGGTCGATGCTGTAGGCCGGGGCGTCTTCGTTGGTCACCGAGGTGACGGCACCGCTGACCACCGGGGCGTCGTTGCTGCCGGTGACGGTGATGGAGACGTCACGGCTGGCGCTGGCGTTGCTGCCATCGGTGACGGTCACGCGGTAGACCAGGGTCAGGGTCTCGCCGGCAGCCAGGTAGTCCAGGGAGCCGGCCGGCACGCTGTAGGTCCAGTGCACGGAGCCCTGGCCGTCGCCGGTGGCGGAGTCGCTGAGGGCGGCGGCGAGGTTGCCCAGGGCGGCTACGGTCTGGCCATTGCCGTTGGTGGCGCTGACCAATTGGGTGCTGACGCTGTGGGTGTCGTTGAGGTCGGCGTCTTCGAAGCCGATGTCGCCGGTGGCGCTGAGGTTGCCGGCGTTCTCGCCCGGCACGCCGTCGGCACGCTCGGTGACGCTGCCGCTCTGTACGGTGGTTTCCAGCACCGGGGCGTCGTTGCGGCCTTCGATGGTCAGGGTGGCGGTGGTGGGGGTGACGCCACCGTTGCCGTCGACCACGTCGTAGCTGTAGGTGAGCACCAGCTTCTCGCCAGCGGCCAGGTAGTTGTAGGCGTTGGGGTTGACCTGCAGGGTGCTGCCCGAGACGGTCACGCCGGCGGTGTCGCCGCTGCCGACCAGCTTGACGTTGGCCACCGAGAGCACGTCGCTGCGGTCCACGTCGCTTGCGTTCTGCAGCAGGTCGACCTGCTGGGCGCCGGCGTCTTCGTTCGTGGTGGTGGTGATGGCCGCGCTGACCACGGGGGCGTCGTTTACGCCGTCGATCACCACGGTGGCCTGGGTGGTGACCAGGCCGCCATGGCCGTCACTGACCTGGTACTCGTAGGTGAGGGTGACCTTCTCGCCCTTGGCCAGGTAGTTGTAGGCGCTGGGGTCGAGCACCAGGGTGTTGCCGCTGACGGTAACGCCGGAGGCATCGTTGCCGCTGGTTTCGCGCAGGTTGACGACGTTGAGCACGTCCTTGGCATCGGTGTCGCTGGCCTTGGCCAGCAGGTCGATGACCTGGCCGGCGGCGTCTTCGTCGGTGCCGACGCTGATGGCGCCGGTGACCACCGGAGCGTCGTTGATGCCGGTGATGGTCAGGGTCAGCACGCTGTCGCTGCTGAGCTGGCCGTCAGTGGCGGTGAACGGAACCTGGATGACCAGCTTCTCGCCGTCGGCCAGGGCCTGGTAGGCCGCGTTGCTCGGGTCCAGGGTCCAGGTGCCGTCGGGGTTGAGGCTGAAGCCGGCCGGGGCGTTGCCCTTGAGGCTGAAGGTCAGTTTGTCGCCGTCGACGTCGGTGGCGGCGAGCTGGCCGCCCACGGTGGGGCCGTCTTCGGTGGCGCCGGCGCTGGTGGGGCTGGCCACGGGCGCATCGTTGACCGGGGACACGTTGACCGTGGCGGTGGCGCTGGTGGAGGTGGCGCCATCGTTGTCCACGGCCTGGTACTGGAAGGTGGTGGTGCCGTTCCAGTCGCTGTCCGGTACGAAATAGACCGGGCCGGTGACGTTGTCGCCGGCTTTCAGCGGGGTGCCGCCAGTGGCCGAGGTGTAGAGCTGGCCATGCTGGGGCAGGCCGGTGATGACGAAGCCGGTGACGCTGCCGTCGACGTCGCTGCCGGCCAGGTCGACCTGGATGCGTGCGGGCTGGTCTTCACTGCCGCTGACGGACACGGCGCTGGCCACCGGGGCGTCGTTGGTGCCGGTGACGGTGATTTCCAGGTTGGCGGTGTTGCTGGCACCGAATTCGTCGGTGACGGTGACTGGCACCTTGATCACCCGCTGCTCGCCGGCCTTGAGGCTGTCGTAGGCGCTGTGGCTGCTGTCGAAACTCCAACTGCCGTTGCTGTTGAGGGTCAGGCCGTCGACGGTGGCGGGGGTGGTGAAGGTCAGTTGGGCGCCGGTGTCGACGTCGGTGGCGATCATCTGGCCGGTGATGACGCCATCGCCTTCATTGGCTGCGGCGGTGGCGGCGTCGATCTTCGGCGCATCGTTGGTGCCGGTGACGGTGATGGTCAGGGTGCTCTTCGCATTCAGGCTGCCGTCGCTGACGCTGTAGGGGATGGTCAGGGTCAGGACTTGCCCCTTGGCCAGACTCTGGTAGCCGGCGGCGCTGGGGTCGAGTGTCCAGGTGCCGTTGGGGTTGAGCTGGAAGCCGTCCGGGGCGGGGCTGTCGAGGGTGTAGGTCAGCTTGTCGCCGTCGACATCGCTGCCGTCGAGCTGGCCGCCGATGGGGGCGGCGTCTTCTTCGGTGGCGGCGCTGGTGGCGCCGGCCACGGGGGCATCGTTCACCGGGTTGATGGTCAGGCCGATGCTGTCGTTGTCGCTGAGCTGGCCATCGCTGGTGCGCACGTTGAGGGTGTCCGGGCCGTTGTAGTCGGCGGACGGGACGTACTTCAGGCCCTGCAGGGCGGCGTTGATGGCCTGGGCGCTGCCGGAGAGCACCAGGGTGCCGGTGCCGTTGCCGCTGAAGGTCACGCCGTTGCCGAGGCTGCCCAGGGTCAGGGTGCCGTGGCCGACGCTGAGGGTGGTGGTGAGGGTGTCGCCGTCCACGTCGGCGACGCTGATGGCGTTGCCGTTGGCGGTGCTGAAGGTCTGGCTGCCGTCTTCGTCGAGGGTCTGGGCGCCAGGGACGCTGTTGACCGGGGCGTCGTTGATCGGGTTGATCACCAGTTGCAGCGTGCCGGTGGTGCTCAGGGAGCCGTCGCTGAGGGTGTAGGTGACGGCTGGCACCACGCCGCTGTAGTCGGCGTTGGGGGTGAAGGAGAACTCGCCGTTGGCCAGCAGGGTGAGCTTGCCCACCGACAGGTAGGCGGTGTCGCCGGCCTGGTAGTTCTGCCCGGCGATGCTGAAGCCGGTGACGCTCAGTTTGGTGCTGTCGACGTCGCTGTCGTTGGTCAGCACGTTGCCGGTGGCGACGCTGTCCTCATCCAGGGTGACGGTGTCGTCCACGGCCACCGGGGCATCGTTGGTGCCGTTGATGGTGACGGTGACGCTGGTCTTGGTGCCGTCGGCACTGGTGACTTCGAAGGTGTCCACCAGCTTCTGGCCGACGTTCAGCTCGTTGTAGGCAGCATTGGCGACATAGCTCCAGTTGCCGGCGGCGTCGATGCTGAAGGTGCCGTAGGTGCCGGCGGTGCCGCTCTGGGCAACGAAGGTGGCTGGGCTGTCGACATCGGTGATGGTCAGGGCGCCACCTGCGGTGAGGGCGCTGTCGGTCTCGTCCAGTTGCACGTCGGCGCTGCTGAGCACGGCGGCGTCGTTGGTGCCGTTGATGGTGACGGTGACGCTGGTCTTGGTGCCGTCGGCGCTGGTGACCTGGAAGGTGTCCACCAGTTTCTGGCCGACGTTCAGCTCGTTGTAGGCGGAATTGGCGATGTAGCTCCAGTTGCCGGCCGCGTCGATGCTGAAGGTGCCGTAGTTGCCGGCGGTGCCGGTCTGGGTGACGAAAGTGGCCGGGCTGTCGACGTCGGTGATGCTGAGGGTGCCGCCGGTGGTGAGGGCGCTGTCGGTTTCGTCCAGTTGCACGTCGGCACTGCCGAGCACGGCAGCGTCGTTCACGCCGGTGACGGTGATGGTCAGGGTGCTGGTGCTCTTGGCGCCGAACTGGTCGGTCACTTCATAGGGCACGGTGAGGGTCAGCTTCTGGCCTTCGGCGAGGGACTGGTAGGCGGCGTTGCCAGCGTCCAGGGTCCAGGCGCCGGTCTGCGGGTTGAGGCTGAAGCCGGCGGGGGGCTGGTTGGTGAGGCTGTAGCTGAGCACCGCACCCTTGTCGGCGTCGCTGGCCTGCAGGGTGCCGCTGACGGTCTGGTCTTCGGTGACGTCGGCGCTGCTGGCGGTGGCGATCGGTGCGTCGTTGGCACCGTTGAAATTGATGGTGATGACGCGGGTGTCGCTGGCGCCGGAGGGGTCGCGCACGGTGACGACGAAGCTGTCGCTGGCCTGCTCGCCGTCCTGCAGGCCGTTCACGGCCTGGGCATCCACGACATAGGTATAGGTGCCGTCGGCATTGACGGTCAGCTCGCCGTAGGCGCCTTTGCCGCTGCCGCTCCAGGTCAGTTGGGTGTCGTCCACGTCGGTGGCGGTCAGTTGGCCCTTGATGTCGGCGAAGGTGTCCAGGCCGGCAGTGTCGTTGACGTCGGCGGTGTAGGTGCCGCTGGCCACCGGGGCGTCGTTGACCGGGGTGATGCCCAGGTTGACGGTCAGCGGGGTGGAGGCGCCGCGGCCATCGGTGGCGGTCACGACGAAGCTGTCGGCGCCGTTGTAGTCCTGGGCCGGGGTGTAGGTCCAGGTGCCGTTGGGGTTGAACACCAGGGTGCCGTTCGCCGGGCCCTGGGTGACGCTGAAGGTGATCAGGTCGCCGTTGGCGTCGCTGGCGGTGAAGGTGCCGCTGATCGGGGTGTCTTCCGGCGTGCTCAGGCTGAAGGTGGTGATGAGGCCGCCATCGGCACCCGTGAACTGCGGGGCGATGTTGGGCAGCCCGCCCTGGGTTTCGTCGGTGCCGGAGGCTCCATTGGCCAGACCCTGGGTGGCAAAACCGATCTGCGCCTCAACGACACCGCCGGTGGGGTCCAGCAGGACGAAGCTGCGGCCACCGCCGGCTTCACCACCACTGGTGGTGCCGCCTGCGCTGGTGGCGCCGGCTGCGGTGGCTTCGAAGGCCTGGGTCGGGTCGACGCCAGCGGCGATGGCCTGTTGCAGCTCTTCGGCGCTGGGTGCGGTCTGGGCGGCGCCGTCATCGGCGACCTGCGGGGCGAAGTCATTGCTGGCCCAGCGAGTGTCGCGGCCCAGGTCGATCAGGCGGCCGTCGGGCAGCTCGATGGTGACCATGCTGGCCGCACCGGTGACGATCTCGTCACCCTGGAAGATCCGATCTCCCTCGAAGAGCTGACGCTGCACACCCTCGGCGGAGAGTGCAACGACCTGGCCGATGACGCTTTTCACTACGGCTACGACAGTGCTCATGGGGGTGAATCTCCTGGTTTGGCTTCAGCTTGCGGCGCCGAGTCGTTCCAGAGGTGGATCGGCGCTGCATTCCTTCAATGGTTCGGTGGTGTTGGAAAGTTGGCGTCAGTAATTTGGCTTATTCTCGTTAGCTATTGAGCATATGCCAAAGTATTGACCAATTGACTGCCATCCTAAACAATTGCCTACGTAATGTCACTTTGATATTCGCAGCTAATTAGGATAGTTCTGACAGAAGGATCAGGACTGACTTGGGTCACGGATTTCTGCTCGCTGTTTGAGCAAAGTTGACGCCAATCCCCTGACGGAATCTTGCCCGGACAGAAACCCATCGAATCTCTGAAAAGGATGCCTTTCATGCGTCTGCGCTTCGCTACTGCCTTGCCCCTTGCCCTTGTCGCCAGCTTCCCCCTGCATGCGCAGACCCTGCAGGAGGCCATGCAGCGTGCGATCGAGTACCACCCGGAAGTCCAGGCCGGGGTGAATGCCCGTCTGTCGGCTGACTACCAGTTGAAGGCTGCGAAGGGCGGCTACCTGCCGCGCGTCGACCTGGTGGCCGGCTACGGCCGTGAAGGCAGTGACAACACCACTACCCGTGGCCAGGGTGACCACTGGAAGACCATGACCCGTGGTGAGTCGGCGCTGAGCCTGCAACAGATGGTGTTCGACGGCTTCGCCACCTCCAACGAAGTGGCGCGCCAGCAGGCTACGGTGAACTCCCGCGCCTATTCCTTGCTGGGCACCTCCGAGCGCACCGCGCTGGACGTGGCGCAGGTGTACATCGAAGTGATCAAACGCCAGGAGATGGTCCGCCTGGCCGAGGAGAACCTGAAGAGCCACCAGCGCATCTATGACCAGATCACCCTGCGCAGCACCCGTGGGGTAGGGCGCCTGGCCGACCAGGATCAGGCCGAGGCGCGCCTGGCCCAGGCCCGCAACAACCTGATCACCGAGCAGACCAACCTGGCCGACGCCCGCACCAACTACTTCAGCGTGGTGGGCACTGATCCGCTCGAACTGACCGAACCGTCCGGCCTGCCGGGCCAACTGCCCACCGACTTGGCGGAGGCCCGCCGTGCCCTGCTGGAAAACAGCCCGATCCTGCGTTCGGCCGAGTCCGACGTGGCCGCTGCGGAGAAGCAGTACGACGCCGCCAAGTCCACCTTCTACCCGCGCTTCGACGCCGAGCTGCGCCGTGGCGCCGATAACGACCTGGACGGCCAGAACGGTCACGTCAACGAATGGCAGGCCATGCTGCGCATGCGCTACAACCTGTTCGCCGGCGGCAGCAACAAGGCTGACCTGGAGTCCAAGTCCTATCAGGTGAACCAGGCCCTGGACATCCGCAACAACGCCCTGCGCGTGCTCAACGAAGACCTGGGCCTGTCCTGGAACGCCCTGGCCAACGCCCGCGAGCAGTTGCCCATCGCCCAGCAGTACGTGGACTACAGCAGCCGCGTGCGCGAGTCCTACCAGAAGCAGTTCAGCATCGGCGAACGCACCCTGCTGGACCTGCTGGACAGCGAGAACGAGCTGTTTACCGCGTCCCGTCGCCTGGCCGAGATTCGCTACCTTGAGCTGTTTACTCAGTACCGGATCAAAGCCACCATGGGCGAGCTGCTCAAGAGCCAGGGTGTCGTCGCGCCCATGGCGAGCGTCGTTCAGAGTGAGCTGAAGCCCGAAGTGAACCTGCCGGGCCTCAACTGAGCAGCGCCCAACCCCCGTACCGTTGAAAAGAGTGTTCCAGCGTGGATCAAGAAGCCAGTCGATTGCCCTTCACCAACGATCCACGCGGACAGCTCGATGATCCCCTGCTCGACAGCCTCCTCAGCCTCTGCCTGCAGCACCAGCGCCCGGCCAGCCGGGCCATGCTCACGGCGGGGCTGCCGCTGCCCGGCCAGCGCCTGACCCCCGAACTGCTGCCCCGTGCGGCTGCCCGGGCCGGCCTGCAGGGGCGCCTGCTGCAACGCAAGCTGGAGCAGATCCCGACCATTGCACTGCCGGCGATGTTGATCCTCAGGGAGGGCCGCTGCGCCGTGCTGCTGGGCTGGGAGGCCAACGGCGATGCACGCCTGCTGCTGAGCGAGAGCGACGGCGGTGAGGTGCGCGTCCCCCGCGAGACCCTGGCCGAGGACTACGCCGGCCAGGCCTTCTTCGCCCAGCCTCGGCACAAGTTCGACCTCAACCACGGCACGCTGATCCCCCGGGTCAAGCACTGGTTCCGCGACACTCTCAAGCGCTCCCGCTGGCTCTACGTCGACGCGGTGGCGGCCAGCCTGCTGATCAACCTGATCGGCCTCGGCGCACCGCTGTTCGTGATGAACGTGTACGACCGCGTGGTGCCCAACCAGGCCGCCGCCACCCTGTGGGTGCTGGCCGTGGGCATTTCCGGCGCCTACGTCTTCGACCTGCTGCTCAAGACCATGCGCGGCCTGTGCCTGGATCTGGCGGGCAAGAAGACCGACATGATCATTTCCGCCACGCTGTTCGAGCGCATCGTCGGCATGGCCATGAAGCACCGACCTGCGCGGGTCGGCAGCTTTGCCCAGAACATCCATGAGTTCCAGACGCTGCGGGACTTCCTCGCTTCGCTGACCATGACCAGCGTGATCGACCTGCCGTTCACGGTGCTGATCCTGCTGGTGATCGGCATCCTCGGTGGGCACCTGGTGTGGGTGCCGCTGGTGGCCTTCGTGCTCGCCGGTACCCTCGGCTGGCTGTTGCAGAAGCCTCTGGTGGAGACCATGGATCGCACCATGGCGCTGTCCGCCGAGCGCCAGTCGAGCCTGATCGAGACCCTGGCCGGTCTTGACGCGGTGAAGGTGAACAACGCCGAGAGCGAGCGCCAGTACCTCTGGGAGCAGACCATCGGCACCCTGGGCCGCCTCGAACTGCGGGTGAAGATGCTCTCCAGTCTGTCGCTGAACCTGACCCTGATGATCCAGCAACTGGCCGGGGTGGTGATGATCGTCGCCGGGGTCTACATGATCATCGCCGGTGACCTCAGCATGGGTGGCCTGATCGCCTGCTACATGCTCAACGGCCGCGCCCTGGGTCCGATGACCCAGCTCTCCGGTCTGATCACCCGTTACCAGCAGGCGCGGCTGACCATGATCTCGGTCAACCAGATGATGGCGCTGCCCCAGGAGCGCCACGAAGACGAGCGGCCGCTGACCCGCCAGGGCCTGCAGGGTGCCATCGAGTTCCGCCAGGTCTCCTTCACCTACCCGAACCAGCAGAACCCGGCGCTGAACGCCATCAATCTGATCATCCGTCCCGGCGAGAAGGTCGGCATCGTCGGTCGCAGCGGCTCGGGCAAAAGCTCCCTCGCCAAGTTGATCGTCGGGCTCTACCAGGCTGATTCCGGCAGCCTGCTGGTGGATGGTGTGGACGTGCGCCAGTTGGACGTCAGCGACCTGCGCCACAACATCGGCTACGTGCCCCAGGACATCCAGCTGCTGGCCGGTACCCTGCGTGACAACCTGGTGTCCGGCGCCCGCTACGTCGAGGATGAGGCCGTGCTGCAGGCTGCCGAGCTGTCCGGCGTACACGAGTTCGCCCGGCTGCACCCCCAGGGCTACGAGCTGCAGGTGGGGGAGCGCGGCCAGAACCTCTCCGGCGGCCAGCGGCAGAACGTCGCCCTGGCCCGTGCGCTGTTGCTTGATCCTCCGATCCTGCTGCTCGACGAGCCCACCAGTTCCATGGACAACACCGGCGAA
Source organism: Pseudomonas sp. 1D4 (assembly GCF_001728925.1). NCBI lineage: Bacteria > Pseudomonadati > Pseudomonadota > Gammaproteobacteria > Pseudomonadales > Pseudomonadaceae > Pseudomonas > Pseudomonas sp. 1D4. The sequence goes on along the minus strand of NZ_LXJQ01000015.1, from coordinate 89,574 downwards.
GAACGCCTGAAACAGCGCCTGGCGGCCGTGGTCGCCAACAAGACCGTGCTGCTGGTCACCCACCGCGCTTCCATGCTGTCCCTGGTGGACCGCCTGGTGATCGTGGACAAGGGGCAGATCATCGCCGACGGTCCGAAGGATGCCGTGATGGAAGCGCTGAAGAAGGGGCAGATCAGTGTCGCGTAAGTCGATGGGCGAAGGCCTGCTTGGCTACTTCAAGGGTCAGGAGAGCCTGGCCGACCAGCCATTGCCGGAAGTCAGCAAGGCCCTGGTGGAGGACGCGCCCCGGGTGGTGCGCCTGACCATCTGGACGCTGATCGGCTTCACCCTGTTCCTTGGCCTGTGGGCGCATTTCGCCGAGATCGACGAGGTGACCCGGGGTGAAGGCAAGGCGATCCCGTCGTCCAAGCTGCAGAAGATCTCCAACCTCGAGGGCGGCATCATCTCCGAGCTGTTCGTCCACGAAGGCCAGGTGGTGGAGGTGGGTGACCCGCTGCTGCGCCTGGATGCCACGCGCTTCCAGTCCAACGTCGGCGAGACGGAGGCCGACCGCGTGGCCATGGCCCTGCGCGTCGAGCGCCTGAGCGCCGAGGTGGACGACCGCGAGCTGGTCATCCCCGATGAGCTGCGGCAGAAGGCCCCTGGCCAGGCCGAGAGCGAAGAGGCGTTGTTCCGCAGCCGCCGGCAGCAGCTCAAGAACGAGGTGGCCGGGCTGGAGCAGCAACTGGTGCAGAAGCAGCAGGAGCAGCGCGAGTTCGTCTCCAAGCAGGGCCAGTACCGCAACAGTCTGCAGTTGTTGCGCCAGGAGATCGCCATCTCCGAGCCGCTGGTGGCGGAAGGGGCCATCTCCAAGGTGGAGGTCCTGCGCCTGAAACGCTCCGAAGTGGAAGTGCGCGGCCAGTTGGAGGCCACCAACCTGGCCATTCCCCGGGCCGAATCGGCCATCAAGGAAGTCGAGCAGAAGATCGCCGAGACCCGCTCGCGCTTCCGCAGCGAGGCGCTCACCCAGCTCAACGAGGCGCGCACCGACCTGAACAAGGCCAAGGCCACCGGCAAGGCGCTGGAGGACCGGGTCAACCGCACCCTGGTCACATCGCCCGTGCGCGGCATCGTCAAGCAGCTGCTGGTGAACACCATCGGCGGGGTGATCCAGCCGGGCAGCGACCTGGTGGAGATCGTGCCGCTGGACGACACCCTGCTGGTGGAGGCACGCATCCGGCCCCAGGACATCGCCTTCCTCCACCCCGGACAGAAGGCCATGGTGAAGTTCACCGCCTACGACTACACCATCTACGGCGGGCTGCAGGCCGATCTGGAGCAGATCGGGGCGGACACCATCACCGACGAGGACGGCAACAGCTTCTATCTGATCAAGCTGCGCACCCGCAAGAGCCACCTGGGCAGCGACGAGAAACCGTTGCTGATCATCCCCGGCATGGTCGCTTCGGTGGACATCATGACCGGCAAGAAGAGCATCCTCAGCTACCTGCTCAAGCCGATCATCCGTGCCCGCGCCGAGGCTTTGCGCGAGCGCTGATTCACAGCTCGGGCAGGCGAGGGTGGACAGCTCGCCGTTCGTCACCTAGGGTCTGCGCGGCCGGCGACCGCGCAGGCCGAGAGACCCAGTTTCCACCGCGTACGCAGGAGCGCTCATGGACGAATTCATGCAGGCCGCCATCGACGAAGCCCGCCAGGGGCTCGCCGAAGGGGGCATCCCGATCGGTTCGGTGATCGTGCACCGCGGCCGCATCATCGGCCGTGGCCACAACCGCCGTGTGCAACAGGGCAGCGCCATCCGCCACGGCGAGATGGACGCCTTCGAGAACGCCGGCCGGCAGAGCGCCAGTATTTACCGCGAGTGCGTGCTGTACACCACGCTGTCGCCGTGTGCCATGTGCAGTGGCGCCATCCTTCTTTACGGCATTCCCAAGGTGATCGTCGGCGAAAACCACACCTTCCTCGGTGAAGAGGCGCTGTTGCGCTCGCGCGGGGTCGAGGTCGAGGTGCTGCAGGACGCCACCTGTATCCAGTTGATGGAAGACTTCATCGCCGCCCGCCCTGAACTCTGGAACGAGGACATCGGCGAATAGGCGAGCGGATCGCCTGCCCGCGCGTTCACGGACGACCCCATGCACACTCCACCACCCACCTTCGGGGCGGCTGCTCCTGAGCCCTTCCTGCGCCGCAACTGGCCGGCGTTGCGCCGTGCCTGCTATGTCTTCGGGGTGCTGGCGGCCCTGCCGTTCGCCCTGCTGTGCCTGCTGATACCGGGCGGGTCGAGCGTCGGACTGCTGCTGACCACCGGCGCCTGGCTGGGCATGGCCGGCCTGGTGTGGACGCTGTTCATCGAGCCCGAGGAGGCGGGCGGGCTGGCCAACCTGTTCGCTTTCTGCCTGCTGCTGGCCGGTGAGCTGGCCTTCCTGCCGCTCTCCATGGGGCTCCTTCTCGGGGCCATGCCGGCCGGGCTGTCGGCCTTGCTCGTATGGCCGCCCCTGGTGGGGCTGCACTACATGGTGCGTATCCTGCTGGCCATGCGCGAGAGCGGCGACGTGTTCGCCCTGCGCCTGCTGGCGGGCCTGGGTGTGGTCATTGCCGTCGGTGTGCCGTTGTACTGGGTGACCCGCGACCAGCCGGCTGCCCAGGTCATTTCCGCCACCCGCCCGGCAGCGGAGATCACGCTGCTGCGGGAGGGCCCGGCTCGCTTCGCCGAGGTCACGGTTGCCCCGCTGCTGGCCGCCGGGTATCGCACCGTGCACGCGGACGGCCGTACCTACCAGGCCCTGCCACGGGGCGCGAGGCGCTCCGTGCCCTGGGCCGGTGAGCCCTCGCGCTATGTGGTCACTGAGCGTGTCAGCCTCATTGCGGATTCCGAACCAGCCGCCTGGCGCAGCGATGTGGAGGTGCTCGATCAGGCCGAGGACCTGCGCCTGGGCAATCGCCAGGCCTGGGTCGGCGACGGCCGGCCGGTGATCGGCCAGGCGCCCGACGGGTACCCCGAGTTGCGGAATGCGCCTGCCGCCAGCTTCCTGCAGAAGGTGCTGGTTCCGCCGCCGCGCATCAATCTCCCCTGGGGCTACCCGGAGACACCGTTGAACCTGCATGAACTGCAGCCCGCCACCCTGGTGGCCCCGGCTCTGTTCGCCGGGCGCCCGGCCGGCTGTGGTGCCGTCAGCGTGCGCCCCAGCCCGGCCGGCTACAACAACGAGCTGGCGGGCCAGGGCTGGTGGTATCAGCCCGACGCCGCCATACGCCAGGTGGCCTGCCTTGGCGACAGTTACCTGCTGCTCAGCGGCTGGCACCTGGGCGTTATCTCCCTCGATCACGTCGACCGTTACGGCCAACTGCTGGGTCAGTACCGCCTGGACCTGAAGGCCACCGACGGCAGCCGCGAGGCGGGCCAGGTGGCGCTGCTCTCGGCGGACAGCCGAGGCGGGCGGCTCTACCTGCACTTCGGCACGCTGAGCTGGGAACACCTGAACGCGCGGGCCACCCGCTACGACCGTGAACTGGCCGTGGACTTCGCCCTCAGCAGCCGGCCCGTCTACTAGTCATGGACAGCTTCCTGGGCGTGGTCGGCCGCCTGCTGGGCGAACTGGTGGCGGAGGTGCTGCTGCGCTGGGTGCTGTTCAGCGTCGGTCGCGTCGTCCTGCGCCTGGGCACCCTGGGGCGCTACCCCAGGGGCCACTGGTTGGACGATGGCTGGGAGAGCGCGCTGGTCTGCGCGGTCGGTCTGTGTGTGCTGATCGGCGCACTGGTGTGCGTATTCAAAGTGATCGGGTGATGGCTCGGCGGCCAGTGCGGCCGCCGCAAGAAAGGGGTCATAGGTCGCTGAGGATCTTCATCTTCAGGCTCTGGTACTCGGCCTTCGAGAGCTTGCCCGACTCGAACTGCTGCTTGGCATCGGCCATGGCCTTGGCCAGCTTGTCGGCGCTGGCGAAGGCGGTTTGCGGGTTGACCAGCTTGGACAGCCCCTGGAGGGCGCCGATGTCGCCCGTCACTTCGGCGTTGAAGATCGGGGTCGTGGTGCTGTCGCTGTCGCCGCTGTAGGACACGCTGGAACTCGACTGCGTGGTGCGCTTGCTGACGCCAGGCGTGGCCGGGTCGAAGAGGGTGTCGAAGCGGGTGAAGCCGAGCCCGCGCTCTTCCATGCCGCGGATGCGGTTCCTCTCGCGCCACTCCTGTTCCTGCTGCTGGCAGTACACGTACAGGGCCCGCGCGCTGACCACCTCCAGGCCGTTGATGCGGATCAGCAGGCCGTTGTAGAGGCGCAACCGCAGTTCGGCGCCGAACAGGTCCTGTAGCAGGTTCTCGTCGATTGCGGCGTCCTGCAGGTCCTGCCAGCGGATGTCGTGCATGCGGTAACCGCCGATCAGCCGGCGGCGGAAGATGATCAGCCGCATGTTGGTGGCGACCACCACCTCGCGGCGGTGCTTCAGTGCGTGAAGGCGCAGCTGGTGCGAACTCTGGAGGATGGTCTCGTCCCCCAGCAGCAGGGACTTGATGGTGGTGAGCGCCGCTTCGATCCGATCCATGGAGGCTTTCCGGAGTGTGAAAAAGGACCGCAGAGTGCCATCGGGCTCGGCTCCGGGCAACCCGGTGTGCGGTGCATCACGCTCACGGCCTTGACAGGCCGGGTGGCGTGGCGGTCCAATGCGCGCCTTTCCGATCCACCCCCTTCCCTCAAGTGGTGAAGCCAATGCCCCGCGCCAGCCAACTCGCCTGACACCGACGACGGTTCGACAAGCCTTGTTGCTGGCCGTGCATTCGCACGCTCACTGATCCCGCTGCATCACGTCGTCGGTTTTCCCTGTTCCAAGAAGGAGAAGACCATGACGGACCACGTCCGCGTTTCGACGCTCAACCTCGACTTGTTCAAGTACCCGCGCACGCCTCACCTGGAGTCGTCGCGGCTGCAGCTCGGCGACAGCGATGCCGACCAGCTCGCCTACCGTGACCTGGCCGGCTGCCACCTGGTGGTGGAGGAAAAACTCGACGGCGCCAACGCCGCCATCAGCTTCTCGCCCGGCGGCGAGCTGTTGCTGCAATCCCGTGGGCATTACCTGATCGGCGGCAGCCGCGAGCGCCAGTTCGGCCAGTTCAAGCAATGGGCCTGTGCCCACGAAGCCTGGCTGCTGGAGCGCCTGGAAGACCGCTACGTGATGTTCGGCGAGGTGTGCAGCAAGCTGCATTCGGTGTTCTACGACCGGCTGCCGCACCTGTTCCTCGAATTCGACATCTGGGACCGCACCCAGCAGGCCTTCCTGTCCACCCGTGCGCGGCATGCGCTGCTGGCGGGCGGCCCGGTGCTGTCGGTGCCGGTGCTCCATGAGGGCCCGCCGCCACCCCGGCTGGACGACCTGCTGCGGCTGGTCGGCCCCTCTCTGGCGCGTTCGTCCGACTGGCGCGCCAGCTTCGAGCGCACCGTACGGCGCGAAGGGCTGGACCTGGCCCGGGCGCTGGCCAACGGCGACCACTCCGAGCACATGGAGGGGCTGTACCTGAAGATCGAGGACGCCCGACACACCCTGGGCCGCGCCAAGTGGGTCCGCCCGGACTTCGTCCAGGCGATCCTCGACAGCGGCCTGCACCATTCACGGCAGCCGTACATTCCCAACCTGCTGGCGCCGGGCGTTGACCTCTACGCCCCGCAGCCGGCGGTGACCTGGGTCAGCCTGGCTGCCCAAGGAGACTGAAGACCATGGACATGGCAACCCTCAGGGCCCTGGTGCCCAACCCCGGCCAGGCGGCGGACTTCGCCGCCTGCCTGGCGGCCATCCCGTCCCTCGGGCGGCTGGCCGATACCCCGCAGGACCCGCTCTACCACGCCGAGGGCGACGTCTGGGTCCATACCCGGATGGTGGTGGACGCGCTGCTGCACCAGTCGGCCTATGCCGCCGCCGATGCGGATGCGCGCTTCGTGCTGTTCTTCGCTGCGCTGCTGCACGACATCGCCAAGCCGGACACCACGGTGGTCGACGAAAGCACCGGACGCATCGGCCAGCCGGGCCATTCCCGGCGCGGTGCCATCGATGCGCGCATCCTGCTGTGGCGCGCCGGCGTGCCGTTCGAGCTGCGCGAGCGCATCTGCCGGATCATTGCCGTGCACCAGTTGCCGTTCTTCGCCCTCAGCAGCGACCGCAGCGGGCGCCCGGTGGAGTTCACCCTGCACCGGCTGTCCTGGGAGCTGCCGCTGTGGATGCTCTGCGCAGTGGCGCGGGCGGACATGCTGGGGCGTGGCTTCGACGGCAAGCAGGCGGTGCTGGACGAGATCGACCTGTTCGAACAACTGGCGGAGGAGGAGGGCTGCCTGCACGCGCCCAGGAACTTCGTCGACGAGCACACCCGGGTGCAGTACTTCCGCGGTGCGCGCGTGTTGCCGGACTACCCGCTGCACCGGGCCGTGGAAGGCTCCGAAGTGGTGGTGCTGGCCGGCCTGCCGGCCAGCGGCAAGAACACCTGGCAGGCGCACCACCGACCCGACCTGCCGGTGGTGTCCTTCGACGACGCCCGCGAGGCGCTGGGCCTGCGCCACGGCCAGAACGAAGGGGCCGCTGCGCACTACGCCATCGACCAGGCCCGGGGACTGCTGCGGGCGCGGCGGCCCTTCGTGTGGAATGCCACGCACCTGTCGGCACAGATGCGCAAGAAGACCCTGGACCTGCTCTACGCCTATGACGCGCGGGTGGAGCTGGTCTACCTGGAGCAGCCGGAGGCGGAGATTCTACGGCGCAACCGCCAGCGCGACAGCAGCCTGCGCAACCAGGACATCGCGCGGATGCTGTTCAAGTGGGAGGTGCCGGTGCCCAGCGAGGCGAACCGGGTGGTCTATCAGGTGGTGTGAGGTTTCACCGATTCCAGTGCCGCCGCCAGGTGCGCCAGCATGGCCTCCCAGCCGGCACGGGCGTTGTCGGCCTGTTCGCTCCAGCGGGTGTCCAGGTGATGGGTCAGTTGCAGCTCGCAGCCGTCGTCCAGGGCGCTGATGTCCACGTCGACGCGGTCGCGCTCGGTGCTGTCCCGGCCGATGCCGAAGGTGAAGGACAGCCGCTGGGGGCGGACCAGTTCAAGGTATTCGCCTACGTGCTCGACCTTCTCGCCGTTACGCAGCTCCACCATCAGCAGGTGGCCGCCCGGGCGGGGATCGAGGTCGACGATGCGCATCTCGCCCCCCGGTGTGGCGAACAGGAAGCGGCAGGCCAGGGCCGGGTTCAGCCAGGCGCTGTAGACCGCGTCGGCCGACTGCGCAAAGCGTCGGTGGGTGTGGAGGGCGAGGGTCGGGGTATCCAGCATGGCGGTTTCCTTGCGGTGCGCAGTTCAGGTCAAGCTGTCGGGGTCGCCGCAGTACATCTGAATGCGTGAACGCAGCCAGCGTTCCGCCGGGTCGTTGTCCTGGGCGCCGCGCCAGGCCATGGACAGCTCGAAGGTGCGGGTGCCGTAGGGCGGGTCCTCCACCCGCAGGCCGCCGGCTGCGGTGAGCACGGCGGCGGTGTAGTCCGGCACCACGGCGACCATGTCGGTGCCAGCCAGCAGGGCCCCCAGGCCGTTGAACTGCGGCACTGCCAGCACTACCCGGCGACTGCGGCCGAGCTTGGCCAGCTCCTCGTCGACGAAGCCGCTGAGATCGCCCGCGTAGGACACCAGGGCGTGGGGGCGCGAGCAGTAATCCTCCAGGCTCAGCGGGCCGGGGACCGAGTCGGCCCGCAGCAGCTTGGAGCGGGCGCGGCGGATAGTCTTGCGCTTGGCGTTGGCCGGCAGTTCTTCCGTGTAGCTGACGCCCACGGAAATCTCCCCGGAGGCGAGCAGGTTGGACATCACCAGGTAGTTGGTGCGGCGCACCACCAGCACCACGCCCGGGGCCTCGGCGCGCAGGCGGCGGAGCAGGGCGGGGAGCAGGCCGAACTCCACGTCGTCCGACAGGCCGATGCGGAACACCGCGTTGCTGGTGGCCGGGTCGAAATCGGCAGCGCGGCTGATGGCGGTGGAGATGGAGTCCAGCGCCGGGGTCAGCAGGGAGAAGATCTCCACCGCCCGCGCCGAGGGCTCCATGCTGCGCCCGGTGCGCACGAACAGCGGGTCGTCGAACAGCGACCGCAGGCGGGCCAGGGCCGCGCTGATGGCGGGCTGGCCGAGGAACAGCTTTTCCGCCGCGCGGGTCACGCTGCGCTCGTGCATGAGCGTCTCGAAGACGATCAGCAGGTTGAGGTCGACTTTGCGCAGGTCGTTCCTGTTCATGCATGGGCTTCCGGAAAAAGTGGGTGAAAAATGAGGCTCCGCGCAGGCGCCGTCAAGCGCCCGCATCATCACCGTTTATGACGACTATTGATCGCTACGGGTGGTTTTGTGGACAAAGCCCGGATAGAGTCCGTGGCCATGTAAAGAGTCACAGGCGAGGTGCGTGATGTCCCGCATGATCCGTTTCCATCAGTTCGGCGAGGCCGACGTGCTCAAGCTGGAAGAGCTCCCCACCCCGGTGCCCGGGCACGGCGAGGTTCTGGTGCGCACCCGTGCCATCGGCGTCAGCTGGAAAGACGTGCTCTGGCGTCAGAACCTGGCCTCCGAGTCGGCACGCCTGCCGTCGGGTGTCGGGTTCGAGATGGCCGGCGTGGTCGAGGCCGTGGGCGAAGGGGTCGATGACCTCGAGCCCGGCGTGGCCGTGGCCAGCTTTCCCGCCAGCACCCCCAACCGCTACCCCACCTGGGGCGACCGGATTCTTCTGCCGCGCAGCGCCCTGACGCGCTACCCGGACGAGGTGCTTACCCCGGTCGAGGCCGCGGTGCACTACACCCCCTTGTTGATGGGCTACTTCGCGCTGATGGACCTGGCCCGGCTCAAGCCCGGACAACGTGTGCTGGTCACCGAGGCCGGCCATTGCCTGGCGCCGCAGACCGTGCAACTGGCCAAGGCGCTGGGGGCGGTGGTCATCGCCTCCACCAGCTACCCCGAGAGTCGCCCGTTCCTCAAGGAGCTGGGGGCCGACAAGATCATCGTCACCGAAGAGCAGGACCTGGTGCTGGAGGTCGAGCGCTTCACCGATGGCCAGGGTGTCGAGGTGATCCTCGACCAGTGTGCCGGCCCGCAGATGAAGCTGCTGGGGGATGTCGCCGCCCAGCGCGGCAAGCTGATCCTCTATGGTCTGAACGGTGGCAACGATGCGGCCTTTCCGGCCTGCGCGGCGTTCAAGAAGCACCTGCAGTTCTTCCGTCATTGCGTCATGGATTTCACCGGCGGTGATCCCGAGTCGGGCCTGGAGCGTGATGAGGCGGCCGTCCGTCGCGCCCTGGAGCACATCAACCAGCTCACCCGCGACCACCTGCTCAAACCGAGCATCGACCGGGTCTTCGAATTCGAGGACTTCATCGAGGCCAGCCGCTACATGGAAACCTGCCCGCCCGGCGGACGGGTGGCGATGCGCGTCGCTGACTGACCTGTTCCCTGCGACCCCCTTCGATCCGGCGCCTCGTGCGCCGGATTGCGTTGTGGGTGGCGGTGGTTTCAGCCAGGACTGCAGTCTGCCGTCCCACCTCCTTGCCCGGGTAGTCGATTCCTGCCGGATTCTTGCACGATCCTGCCTGTTTCTCTTCGCGTGCGAGACGCCGGTTTTCCGCGCGGTTAGAGTCGGAAGCCTTGCCGGGAGAAGCCCCAACCATGAACTCATCCCTCTCCAACGCCGACCCTGTTTCCGCCGCGCCCCTCGGAGCCCAGGGCCGGTTCGCCCAGCTGATTGAACGATTCGCCAGGGAGGAGGGCGGCAGCGCCACGGCCATCCCCGGGCTCTGGCTGTTTCGTGCCAGCACCCCCAGCGAACCGCTGCATTGCCTCTACGAACCCGCCCTGGGCGTGGTGGTGCAGGGCAGCAAGCAGGCTCAGCTCAACGGCGAGTGTTACCGCTACGGCCCGTCCCAGTACCTGGTCGTCTCCCTCGACCTGCCGGTGATCGGCCAGGTGCTCGAAGCCACGCCCGAGGTGCCTTACCTCAGCATGCGCCTGGACCTGGAGCCCGCTGCCATCAGCGAGATGCTGCTGCAGATCACCGAGCCGCCGCCGCTGTCGGCGTCTGCCCGGGGCATCTCGGTGTGCAGCCTGGACGGTGGCCTGCAGGACGCGCTGATCCGTCTGGTGGGCCTGCTGGACACCCCGGCCGACATCCCCGTGCTGGCACCGCTGATCAAGCGCGAGATCGTCTACCGCCTGCTGATGGGCGAGCGCAGCGCGCAGTTGCGGCAGATCGCCTGCGCCGGCAGCAAGGCCCAGCGCATCGCCCGCGCGGTGGCATGGTTGAAGGCCCATTACCACCGGCCGCTGTCCATCGAGGCCCTGGCCAGCGAGGTGAACATGAGCAGTTCGGCGCTGCATCACCATTTCAAGGCGGTCACCGCCCTCAGCCCGCTGCAGTTCCAGAAGCAACTGCGCCTGCAGGAGGCGCGGCGGCTGATGCTCAGCGAAGCCCTGGACGCCGCCACCGCCGGTGGCCGCGTCGGCTACGAGAGCCCCTCGCAGTTCAGCCGCGAATACAGCCGGCTGTTCGGCGCGCCGCCCCAGCGCGATATCGCCCGCCTGCGGCAGAGTGCCTGAACCGGCCGCCGCTTCGTCGCCCTGAAACCGGGGCCGGCGGCGGCCTTCTAGTCTGAAGAAAACCAGCCAGGCCGCGTGCGGCCGATGACGACCAACCCGATCCCGAAAAGGTGGGCCAACCGATGATTACCCTCAACCTGAATGGCCAGGACACCGCGCTCGACGTGGCGCCCGACATGCCCTTGCTGTGGGCCCTGCGAGACGTGGCCGGCATGACCGGTACCAAATACGGCTGCGGCATGTCGCTGTGCGGCGCTTGCACCGTGCACGTCGACGGCCAGCCCACGCGCGCCTGCGTCACCCCCGTTTCCAGCGTGGTGGGGCGCAAGGTCACCACCATCGAAGCGGTGGCCGAGAACGACGTCGGCCGCGCCGTCCAGGCCGCCTGGCGCAAGCTCGACGTGGTGCAGTGCGGCTACTGCCAGTCCGGGCAGATCATGGCGGCCACCGCGCTACTCAGTGGCAACCCTAAGCCCAGCGATGCCGACATCGATGCCGCCATGAGCGGCAACATCTGCCGCTGCGCCACCTACGTGCGCATCCGCGCGGCCATTCACGAAGCTGCCGGGCAGCTGGCATGAGGAGCGACGCCATGAGCACCTTCGAGCAGGACGCAGCGCCGGAGACCGGCATCTTCAACGTCAGCCGCCGCACCTTCCTGCGCGGCAGTGGCGGGCTGGCCCTGGGGGTGCTGTTCTCGCCCCTGCTGGACGCCGCCGAACTGCTGGCCGGCAACGGCAGCTTCGAACCCAATGCCTTCGTGCGCATCGACCGCAGCGGCCAGGTGACGGTGATCGCCAAGCACGTGGAGATGGGGCAGGGTGCCTACACCGGCCTCGCCACCCTGGTGGCCGAAGAGCTGGACGCGGACTGGAGCCGGGTCGTGGTGGAGGGCGCGCCTGCCGACGCCAAGCGCTACAACAACCTGGCCTTCGGGCCGTTCCAGGGCACCGGCGGCAGCAGCTCCATCGCCAATGCCTACGAGCAGATGCGCAAGGCCGGTGCCACCGCCCGCGCCATGCTGGTGGCCGCCGCCGCGCGGCAATGGCAGGTGCCGGCTGATTCCCTGCGCGTCGAGCAGGGCGTCATCAGCCATGCCGCCAGCGGTCGCAAGGCCGGCTTCGGCGAACTGGCCGAGGCCGCTGCCCGTGAAAGCGTGCCGGCCAGCGTCACCCTCAAGGAGCCGAAGGACTTCCGCCTCATCGGCCAGGCCGTGCCGCGCAAGGACAGCCCCGACAAGACCGACGGCCGCGCCGTGTTCACCCAGGATTTCAAGCTGCCCGGCATGCTGGTGGCCGTGGTGGCCTACCCGCCGCGCTTCGGTGCGGTGCCGGCCAAGGTCGACGCCACCCGCGCCAAGGCCGTGCCGGGCGTGGTGGAGGTGGTGGAATTCCGCGACCTGCCCCACGGCCGTGCCGGCGTCGCCGTGCTGGCGCACAACACCTGGGCTGCCCGCAGCGGCCGGGATGCCCTGACGGTGGAGTGGGACGAGCAGCGTGCCTTCACCCTTGGCAGCGAGGAAATCTTCGCCCGCTACCGTGACGCCGCCGCCCAGCCGGGCACCGTCGCCACCCGCCAAGGCGACGTGGAGCCGGTCCTCGCCAAGGCCCACCAGCGCATCGAGGCGGAGTTCGAATTCCCCTACCTGGCCCACTCGGCCATGGAGCCGATGAACTGCCTGGTGCGCCTCTCCGAAGGCGCCTGCGAACTGTGGAACGGCGAGCAGTGGCAGACCGGTGACCAGGCCTCGGTGGCACGCCTTCTCGGCATCGCCCCGGAGAAGGTCACCATCACCCAGCTCTACGCCGGCGGCAGCTTCGGTCGCCGCGCCAACCCGGTGTCGGACTACCCGCTGGAAGCCGTGGCCATCGCCAAGGCCGCCTGGGACAAGGGCGTGAAGGCACCGGTCAAGCTGGTCTGGACCCGTGAGGACGACACCCGTGGCGGCTACTACCGCCCGGCCTACCTGCACCGCGCACGCCTTGCGCTGGATGCCGAAGGCCGGCTGACCGCTTGGCACCACCGCATCGTCGGGCAATCCATCATCAAGGGCACCGGCTTCGAAGCGGTGATGATCAAGGACGGCGTCGACCAGACCTCGGTGGAGGGCCTCGCCAACCTGTCCTACGCCGTCCCCAATCTGCAGGTGGAGCTGAGCACCCCCAGCGACATCGGCGTCCCCGTGCAGTGGTGGCGCTCGGTGGGCCACACCCACACCGGTTTCGCCGCTGAAGTGCTGGTGGACGAAGCCGCCACCACCGCCGGCAAGGACCCGTATGCCTTCCGCCACGGGCTGCTGGAGAAGCACCCGCGTCACCGGGGCGTGCTGGAACTGGTCGCCGACAAGGCCGGCTGGTCCAAGCCGCTCAAACCGGGCGCGGAGGGCGAGAAGCGTGGCCGTGGAATTGCCGTGCACGAATCCTTCGGCAGCTACGTGGCCCAGGTGGCGGAGGTGACGGTCATGGCTGATGGCAGCTTCCGGGTGGATCGGGTGGTCTGCGCAGTGGATTGCGGCCTGGCCATCAACCCGGACGTGATCAAGGCGCAGATGGAGGGCGGCATCGGCTTCGGACTGGCGGCTGCCCTGCACGGCGCCATCACCCTGAAGGAAGGGCGCGTGGAGCAATCCAACTTCCACGACTACCAGGTGCTGCGGATGAACGAGATGCCGGTGGTGGAGGTGCACATCCTGCCCTCCGCGGAGAAGCCCACCGGCGTCGGCGAGCCGGGGGTGCCACCCCTGGCGCCGGCAGTGGCCAATGCGCTCTACGCCGCCACCGGCGTGCGCCTGCGCAAGCTGCCGTTCCCCACCCAGGTCAAGGCCTGACCCGACGGCGAGGTGGCCCTATCAGGCCGCCTCGCCGCGTATCAGTTGGCGCAATGCGCGACGCTCGGCGACGGGCGTGCTCACCTGGAGCATCTCGAAGGTGCCGTCCTCACGGCACAGCGCCACTTCGGTCTCGAAGTGCAGGCGGAACTCGTCCTGGGTCACGTGGGTGACCAGGTAGCTGTTGTCGCTGCAGGCATGGGGGAAGGACATGGCTCGATCCTCGTTTCAGCGTGGCAGGTGCCCGACCCGAGGCATGATGCTGCTGCGCTCCCAGGCGCAGAACTGAAAGGGGCTGATGGTCGCCATCAGCCCCATCGATGATCCCGGCGCTAGGCGCTGAGGCGCACGGCCAGCTCATCCACCTTCACTGCCCAGTCCGCATCCTGGCCGAGGGCGCTGCGCAGGAAATCCCGCTGGGCCTCGTTCCAGAACGGCGCTTCATGGATCTTCCGACCCTTCTCCAGGCGATGGCCTGCGATGAAGGCCTCGATGGCCGGCCGACTGGCGTCCAGCCCGAGTTGTTCGAACAGGGTGGCGAGGGTGTGGGGCGTGGTGTCCATGGTGGTCTCCTGTCGGGTCCGCTGGGTTGGACTCACGATCCGGCGCAACGGTTCGCCTGAAAACACAGCGGCGCCATACCACTGGCGCACAGTGCGGAGGCTGGATGCTTCCGCCCGGCCTTGGCGGCAGGTATCTTCCGCACCTTCTGTTTTTTTCAGGACATTTGCCCATGACCCGCCCGCTGTCCCACCTTGTTGCACTGTGTATCGGCCTGTTCGTGCTGCAGGCCGAGGCGCGGGTGGAGGTGGAGGCGGTGCAGCACCCGACCATCGGTCGCATGTTGGTGGCCAAGGTGTCGGAGGAGATTGCGCCGGGTGACTATGACGCGCTGATGAAGGGCGTGCTGAGCAACCCCGGCCACTTCGCACGCAAGGTGCTGATGCTGGACAGCATCGGCGGCAGTGTGCCCGAGGCGATTCGCATGGGGCGGCTGGTGCGCGAAACCGGCTTCGATACCCTGGTGCCGTCCACCGGCCTGTGCCAGGGAACCTGCGTCTATCTGCTGGCGGCCGGCCGCAACAAGGCCGTGCGCGGTTCGGTGGGGTTGCACCGGCCGTATTACGCCCACGGTGACGCCTCGCGGGATGCGGCGCTGTACCAGGGCGTGCGCTACAACGCCTCGGCCTATTTCCGCGAGATGGGCATTCCCGACAGCCTGCTGGACGATATGCAGCGCATCGACCCGCGCCAGATGCGGGTCCTCGAACCGAAGGACCTGGCGCGCTACCGGCTGATCAGCAGCAAATAAGGCGCGCCGGGTTGCCCGATCAACCCTTGGCGACGTTAACCGGTACGGCCTGCACCACCTGGGTGGGGGCGGCCATCCAGCCACCGGCCACGGCGGCTTCGCGGAAGGCCTGGTAGTGCGGGCTGGCGCGGTGGGCGTCGATGGCAGCCTGGTCGCGGTACAGCTCGTAGAGCTGCAGGCTGCCGTCATCCCCGGCGTAGAGGTCGTAGCGCAGGTTCCCGGGCTCGTTGCGGGTGCCTTGCACCAGGGCTTCCAGGGCCTGCAGGACGACCTCGCGGTGCTTCGGCAGGGGGCTCAGGGTGGCGAACAGGGCGATGCTCATGGCGTTTCCTCGAAAGGGGGAGGCGCGGTGCCTCCCCGATGGATTCACAGCAGTTTCAGCAGGGCGTCTGCTGTGGCATCGGACGAGGCCGGGTTCTGTCCGGTCACCAGCAGGCCGTCCACCGCCACATGGCTGTGCCAGTCGTCGGCACGGCTGTAGAGGCCGCCATGGTCGCGCAGCATGTCCTCGACCAGGAAGGGCACCACCTCGGTGAGCTGCACGGCGGCTTCTTCGCTGTTGCTGAAGCCGGTCACCTGTTTGCCACGCACCAGCGGCTGGCCGTCGGCCGCCTTCACATGGCGCAGCACGGCGGGCGCGTGGCACACCGCGGCCACCGGCTTGCCCTGGGCCAGGAAGGCTTCGATCAGGGCGATGGAGCGGGCGTCTTCGGTTAGGTCCCAGAGCGGGCCGTGGCCGCCGGGGTAGAACAGCGCGTCGTAGTCGTCGGCGCGCACGGTTTCCAGAGGCAGGGTGCCGGCCAGGGCCTGGCGGGCGGCCGGGTCGGCGGCGAAGCGGCGGGTGGCGTCGGTCTGGGCGCTCTCGTCGTGGCTCTTCGGGTCCAGCGGCGGCTGGCCGCCCTTGGGCGAGGCCAGGGTCAGGGCCATGCCGGCATCGAGAAAGTGGTAGTAGGGCGCGGCGAACTCTTCCAGCCAGAAGCCGGTGGCCAGGCCGGTGTCGCCGAGGCGGTCGTGGGAGGTGAGGACCATCAGGATCTTTTTCATGTGCAGTCTCCCGCCCGAGGGGGCGTCGTTTCAGGTTGGCGACCATCCTAGGAGAGGGCGTAGGATTCGAAAATTCGAAAGCTCTTATTGCTGGTATCCAAAAAGTGAATATCGCCAACAAGGACCTGAACCTGCTGCTGGTCTTCCATGTGCTCTACCAGGAGCGCAACGCCTCGGTGGCGGCCGAGCGCATGGCCCTCAGCCAGCCTGCCCTGAGCCACAAGCTGAACAAGCTGCGCCACCAGTTGGGTGACCCGCTGTTCGTGCGCGCGCCGCGCGGGCTGACGCCGACGCCTCGGGCCCATGAGTTGGCACCGCGCATCCAGTGCCTGGTGGCGGAACTGGAGGCCTTCTACGAGCACAGCGACGGCCAGGACTTCCTCCAGCGCGCCGAGCGCATCCACCTCTACAGCACCGACTATATGGAGCAGACGCTGCTGCCCGAGCTGTTGCCGGTGCTGCGCCGCGAGGCACCCAACCTGGTGCTGGTGACCCACAACACCCGTGGCCTGCTCCCCCGCGAGGAGCTGGAGAAGGGCACCTGCGACCTGGCCATCGCCGGGTTCTATGCCGACCTGCCGGACACCTTCCACCAACAGCGCCTGCTCAGTGAGGACTTCGTGGTGCTGGCCTGGCGCGACAACCCGCACCTGGCCAAGGGGCTTGACCTCGACGCCTTCGTCGCCTGCGAACACCTGCTCACCACCCTCACCGGCGACCTGGCCGGGCGGGTCGACCAGGCCCTGGCCGCACTCGGTCGCCAGCGGCGGGTGGCGGCGGGGCTCTCCAGCTTCCTGGCGCCGCCCCGGCTGTTGCCCGGCACCGACCTGCTGCTGACCTGCCTGCGCTCGGTGGCCGAGGACGCGGTGGCCCGCGACCCGTCGTTGTGCCTGCATGCGCTGCCGGAGGCGCTGGCCCTGCCGAAGGTGGAGGTGATGCAGATCTGGCACCAGCGCACGGCCAGCGACCCGTTGCGGCGCTGGGTCCGCCAGCAGATCCAGGAGGCTGCCCGGCGCTTGCAGGGCTGAACTGTTGCTGGAGCAACAGATGTTCAGCAATTTGCCCTGCTGTGCAGATTCCAACAGGTGTTCTCGTTAAATAACTAACTGATTAATAAAGAATATTTTTCAGGAACGGGTTGTGCAATCGATCTGTTCGCAAGCGTACGAGGCTGCTCGCGACGCAACAGGAATGATCGAGAACGGACCCATGACCCACCCCTCCGAACCCAAGGACCCGCGTGACCAGGCGCCTCCGCTACTCCCGGCGGCGCTGATCGAGAACGACACCCAGGCCCTGCACGCCGCCCACGAAGTGGCCAGGCAGGCCCGGGCTGGCGCCGCCCAGCGTGACCGCCACCGCCAGTTGCCCTGGCCCGAAGTGGAACTCTTCACCCGTCTGGGCCTGGGGGGTATTCGCATCCCCCGCGCCTATGGGGGGGCCGAGGTTTCCCATGTGACGCTCGCCGAGGTGTTCCGCATCCTCTGTGCAGCCGACCCGGCACTGGGGCAGATCCCGCAGAACCAGTTCGGCCTGCTCAGCGTGATCGAAAACGTCGGCAATGAAGCGCAGAAGCGCCAGGTGTTCGCCGGCATCCTCGCAGGGCGTCGCCTGGCCAATGCCGGACCCGAGCGCAATACCAGGCACACCCTGGAGATCCAGGCGCGCATCACCCGGGGCGATGCCGGCCTGGAGCTGAGCGGCGAGAAGTTCTATTCCACCGGCGCGCTGTTCGCCCACTGGGTGGCGGTCAAGGCCCTGGATGACAGCGGCACCGGCGTGCTGGCCCTGGTGGAGCGGGGCGCACCGGGGCTCGCCATCGTCGACGACTGGTCCGGCTTCGGCCAGCGCACCACCGCCAGCGGCACCGTGCTGCTGGACCGCGTACCGGTGGCGGACGACCTGGTGTTCCACAACAGCCGCCTGGCCGAGGTGCCGAGCATCCAGGGCGCGCTGTCGCAGCTGATCCAGGCGGCCATCGACGCCGGCATCGCCGAGGCGGCCATCGAGGACGCCATCACCTTCATCCGCGAGCGCTCGCGGCCCTGGGTCGACGCCGGCGTCGAGCGTGCCAGCGAGGAGCTGTACACCATTGCCGAGATCGGCCGCCTGAAGACCGAGCTGAACGCCGCCAACGCGCTGCTGGAGCGCGCCGGCCAGGTGCTCGATGAAGTGGCCGCCGCGCCCATCGACGCCGTGGCCGCTGCTCGCGCCTCCATCGCCGTGGCCGAGGCCAAGGTGCTGACCACCGAGATCAGCCTGCTGGCCAGCGAGAAGCTGTTCGAGCTGGCTGGCAGCCGCGCCACCCTCGCCGAGTTCGGTCTCGACCGGCACTGGCGCAATGCCCGGGTGCACACCCTCCACGACCCGGTGCGCTGGAAGGTCCACGCCGTCGGCAACTACCACCTGAACGGCGCCTTTCCGGCCCGCCATTCCTGGATCTGAGGAGGCGCCATGACCATTGCCCATCTCCACCCACACGCCCCCGTGGCAATCATCCGTGACGACGCCGAAGCCCTGGAGGTGGCGCGCCAGGTGGCCGACCTGTTCCGGCCCGGCGCTGCCGAGCGCGACCGCGAGCGCCGCCTGCCCCTGGACGAACTGGAGCTGTTCAGCCGCACCGGCCTCTGGGGCATCAGCGTGCCCCGCGAGTTCGGCGGGGCCGGGGTGTCCCGCGTCACCCTGGCGCGGGTCATCGCGCTGATCAGCGCGGCCGACAGTTCCCTCGGGCAGATCCCGCAAAACCACTTCTATGCCCTGGAAGTGTTGCGGGTGAACGGCAGCCCCGAACAGCAGCGCCGCCTGTTCTCCGCTGCACTGGCCGGCGAGCGTTTCGGCAACGCCCTGGCGGAGATCGGCACCCGCACCGCCAACGACCGCACCACCCAACTGGTGCGGGACGGCGAGGGCTACCGCATCCGTGGCCGCAAGTTCTACTGCACCGGCGCCCTCTACGCCCACCGCGTGCCGACCCTGGTGGTGGCCGAGGATGGCCACCAGTACCTGGCCTTTGCCGAACGCAACGCGCCGGGGCTGACGGTGATCGACGACTGGTCGGGCTTTGGCCAGCGCACCACTGGCAGCGGCTCGGTGGTGTTCGACGACGTGCCGGTGGCGGCCGAGGACCTGGTGTCCTTCCAGGCCGCCTTCGAGCGCCCGACCACGGTCGGGCCTTTAGCCCAGATCCTCCATGCGGCCATCGACGTCGGCATCGCCCGCGCCGCCTACGAGGATGCGCTGGCCTTCGTCCGCACCCGTTCGCGGCCGTGGATCGACGCCGGGGTCGACAAGGCCAGCGACGACCCGTTGCTGATCCACGCCTTCGGCCACCTGGCCATCCGCCTGCACGCCGCCGAGGCCATCCTCGACCGCGCCGGCCGGCTGCTGGACACCGCCAGCGCCGAGCCCACCGCCGACAGCGTGGCCGCTGCGTCCCTGGGGGTGGCCGAGGCCCGTGCGCTGACCACCGAGATCGCGCTCAGCGCCGGCAGCAAGCTGTTCGAGCTGGCCGGTACCCGCGCCAGCCTCGCCGAGCACAACCTCGACCGCCACTGGCGCAACGCCCGGGTGCACACCCTGCACGACCCGGTGCGCTGGAAGTACCACGCGGTGGGCAATTACTACCTCAATGGCGTGCTGCCGCCGCGCCGGGGGACGATCTGATGGCGCGCAAGCAGATCCTCCTCAACGCCTTCAACATGAACTGCGTGGGGCACATCAACCACGGCCTGTGGACCCACCCGCGCGACCGCTCCACGGACTACCGCAGGCTCTCCTACTGGACGGAGCTGGCGCAGTTGCTGGAGCGCGGGCTGTTCGACGGGCTATTCCTGGCGGACATCGTCGGCGTCTACGACGTCTACCAGGGCAATGTCGACCTGACCCTGAAGGAGAGCATCCAGTTGCCGGTCAACGATCCGCTGCTGCTGGTCTCTGCCATGGCCGGGGCGACCCGCCACCTGGGCTTCGGTGTCACCGCCAACCTCAGCTACGAGCCGCCGTACCTGTTCGCCCGGCGCATGAGCACCCTGGACCACCTGAGCGAGGGGCGCGTGGGCTGGAACATCGTCACCGGCTACCTGGAGAGCGGGGCCCGTGCCATGGGCCGCAGCCAGCAGGTGGAGCACGACCGCCGCTACGACCAGGCCGACGAGTACCTGGAGGTGCTCTACAAGCTGTGGCAAGGCAGTTGGGAAGCCGGGGCGGTGGTCAACGACCGCCAGCGCCGGGTCTACGCCCAGCCGGACAAGGTGCACAAGGTGGTGCACCACGGCGAGTTCTTCGATGTGGAGGGTTACCACCTCTGCGAACCCTCGCCGCAGCGCACGCCGCTGCTGTTCCAGGCCGGCTCCTCGGCGCGCGGCCTGCGCTTTGCCGGCGAGCATGCCGAGTGCGTGTTCATCAGCGGCAACAACAAGGCCGCGACCCGTGCCCAGGTGGACAAGGTGCGTGCCGCTGCCGTGGCCGCCGGCCGTAATCCGCAGGCGGTGAAGGTGTTCATGGGCATCAGCGTGATCGTCGCGCCTACCGAGGCCGAGGCCCGCGCCAAGCACGCCGAGTACCTGGCTCATGCCAGTGCCGAGGCAGGCGTCGCCCACTTCGCCAGCTCCACCGGCATCGACTTCGCCGGCTTTGCGCTGGACGAGCCGATTCCCTACATGAAGACCAACGCCATCGAGTCCGCTGCCAGCAAGCTGCGTGACAACAGCCTGACCCGCCGCGACCTGCTGGAGCAGCACGCCCTGGGTGGCCGCTACGTCCTGCTGGTGGGCTCGCCGACCCAGGTGGCCGACGAGCTGTTGGACTGGGTCGACGAGACCGGGCTGGACGGCTTCAACCTGACCCGCATCGTGACCCCGGAGAGCTACGCCGACTTCATCGACCTGGTGATTCCCGAACTCCAGGCCCGTGGCGCCTACAAGACCGCCTATGCCGACGGCACCTTGCGCCACAAGGTGTTTGGCGCGGGGGATCAGTTGCCGGCGGACCATCGTGGAGCCCGTGTGGGAGCGAATTCATTCGCGAATCGGCCCGAAGGGGCGATCCCGGACTCCCAGGGGAAGGCTGCGCCTTCCATCGCGAATGAATTCGCTCCCACGACCTGAACCCATTACCCACGGATAGAAACCATGCCCAAGCACACCCTCAAGACCCTGGCCCTCGGCCTGCTTCTGGCCAGCGGCATCGCCCAGGCCACCGACCAGCCCCTCAAGCTCGGCACCACCGCCGCCTTCGCCCCGCCCCTGGAAGTGGCGGTGGAGGAGGCGGCCAAGCAGGGCCTCAAGGTCGAGCTGGTGGAGTTCACCGACTGGAACACGCCGAACATCACCCTGGCCAACGGCGACATCGACGCCAACTACTTCCAGCACACGCCCTTCCTGAAGAACGCCAGCAAGGAGGGTGGTTTCAAGCTGAAAGCCTTCGCCCCCGGGATCATCAACAACGTCGGCCTCTACTCGAAGAAGTACAAGGCCATCGCCGACCTGCCGGAAGGCGCCAAGGTGGCCATCGCCAACGACCCCATCAACGGCGGTCGCGGCCTGCAGTTGCTGCAGAAGGCCGGCCTGCTGAAGCTCAAGGAAGGCGTGGGCTACAAGGCGACCCTGGACGACATCGTCGAGAACCCCAAGCACATCGGCATCATCGAGCTGGAGGCCGTGCAATTGGTACGCGCCCTGGACGACGTCGACCTGGCCCAGGGCTACCCGCACTACATCCGCCTGGCCGGCACCCTCGACCCCAACAGCGCGCTGCTCTTCGACGGCATCGAGAACAAGGAGTACGTCATCCAGTTCGTCACCCGTGGGGATTACCAGGACGACGGCCGCCTGGCGAAGTTCGTCGAGGTGTACCAGCACTCGCCGCAGGTGCGCGCGGCGTTGGATAAGGCACACGGGAATTTGTACCAGCCCGGCTGGCAGTGACGCCCCTGGGATAGGCGTGGGAGCGAATTCATTCGCGAAATGAGCGCGCGGCGCGCCCAGGGTGACCCCGGCAGGGCAGCCCTTCGGTCTGCATCGCGGATGAATCCGCTCCCACAGATGAAGAAGGCCACCCTGGCGCTGCTGATCTTTGTAGGGGCGAATTCATTCGCCCAAGGGCAGCAGCGCTGCCCCAGCGGGTCCGAGGAGCAGCCCTGCGGGCTGCCTGGCGAATGAATTCGCCCCTACGGAGGTTCGCCGTGCGGTTTGGTCGAGGGGTGGGTTCTGGTGGGAGCGCGTAGCCCGGGCTTCAGCCCGGGAGCGGCGTGGATCATTCCCGGGCTGAAGCCCGGGCTACTGATTCCCAGGGCTCCTGTTTTCGGGCTTTAAACAGATTTTCGAGAGGCCCACATGGTCAGTTTCAATCGCAACATCCGTCTGGACCTGCCGCACATCCGGCTGCAGGGATTGGGCAAGGCCTACCCGGGCAACCCGGGGCCGGTGCAGGCGCTGCAGGGCATCGACCTGGAGATCCGCCGGGGCGAGGTATTCGGCATCATCGGCCGCAGCGGCGCTGGCAAGTCGTCGCTGATCCGCACCCTCAACCGCCTGGAGAAGCCCTCGGTGGGCCATGTGGTGATAGACGAAGAAGACATCGGCACCTTCGACGAGAAGCAGCTGGTGCTGCTGCGCCGTCGCGTCGGCATGATCTTCCAGCACTTCAACCTGATGTCGGCCAAGACCGTCTGGCAGAACGTTGCCCTGCCGCTGAAGGTGGCGGGCGTGGCCAAGGCCGACATCGAGCGCAAGGTCGCCGAGCTGCTGGCCCTGGTGGGCCTGGCGGAGAAGCGCGACGCCTACCCGGCGCAGCTGTCCGGTGGGCAGAAGCAGCGCGTCGGCATCGCCCGCGCGCTGGTGCACCAGCCGGAGATCCTGCTCTGTGACGAAGCCACCTCGGCGCTGGACCCGGAAAGCACCCAGTCGATCCTGGCGCTGCTGCGCGACATCAACAAGCGCCTGGGCCTGACCATCGTGCTGATCACCCATGAGATGGGGGTGATCCGCGAGATCTGCGACCGCGTGGTGGTGCTGGAGCGCGGCCGGGTGGTGGAGCAGGGCGAGGTCTGGCGGGTGTTCGGCGACCCGCAGCACGCGGTCACCCGCACCCTGCTGGGCCCCCTGCGTCATGAACTGCCGGACGACCTGCAAGGGCACCTGGCCAACGAACCGGTGCCCGGCGGCGACCTGCTGCTGGACCTGTACTTCACGGGAGCCAGCGGCCGCGAGCCGGACCTGCTGGCCATTGCCCAGGGCCTGGGCGCGCGGGTGAGCCTGTTGCATGGCGGCATCGACCGCATCCAGGGACGTCCGCAGGGGCACCTGCTGGTGCGGGTCGGCCTGGCCGGGCTGGGCAGTACGCAGGTGCTGGAGCGCGCCCATCAACTGGCAGACAAGGTGGAGGTGCGCGGCTATGTCGCCCATGCTTGATCGGCTCTGGACCGGGCTGCTGGACACCCTGCTGATGATCGGCGCCTCGTCGCTGATCGTGCTGCTGGTGGGCATTCCGCTGGCCTTGGTGCTGGTGACCACAGGGCCGGGCGGGATCTTCGAGGCGCGTGTGCTCAACCGCACCCTGGGCAGCGTGGTGAACGTGCTGCGTTCGGTGCCCTTCCTGATCCTGATGGTGGCGCTGATCCCCTTCACCCGGCTGATCGCCGGCACCAGCTACGGCGTCTGGGCCGCGGTGGTGCCGCTGACCATCGCCGCCACGCCGTTCTTCGCGCGCATCGCCGAGGTGAGCCTGCGCGAGGTGGACTTCGGCCTGGTGGAAGCGGCCCAGGCGATGGGCTGTCAGCGTCGTCACATCATCTGGAACGTGCTGCTGCCGGAGGCGCGGCCGGGCATCGTCGGCGGCTTCACCATCACCCTGGTGAGCATGATCAACTCATCCGCCATGGCCGGCGCCATCGGCGCGGGCGGGCTCGGAGACCTGGCGTACCGCTACGGCTACCAGCGCTTCGACACGCAGATCATGCTCACGGTGATCATCGTGCTGGTGCTGCTGGTGACCCTGATCCAGTTCGGCGGCGACCGCCTGGCGCGGTTGCTGAACAAGCGGGCCTGAGGGCTTTTACTGGAGCAACAGCCCGGCAACAGGCTGTTGCCGGGTTTGCGGCGGCGCGAGGCAGGGGGCGGGCCATGTTTTCTGGCCACCCTCAGCCGGTGGTCTTGCGCCGGGGATCGGGGATGCCGGACCAGAGCTCGTCGAGGTTGCGGAAGTTCCAGTCCGCCGGGGATTCGCGGCCGACGATGCGGTCGCGGCCGGCGAGCTTGGCCAGGTCCACCACTTCCTGGGGGATGGCGGTCTTCAGCCTGGCGGAATAGAACACCTTGACCCGTGGCGTGGTGAGGGACTTCTCGTGCTGTTCCATCACCACGCCCAGTCGCCCGCTCTCCAGGCGCACCAGTGAGCCGGTGGGGTAGATGCCGATGGATTTGACGAAGGCCTGGAAGACCAGTTCGTCGAAGTGGTCCTTGCTCCATTCGGCCATGCGGCGGATGGACTCGGCCGGGTCCCAGCCGCGCTTGTAGGGGCGGTCGGAGGTGATGGCGTCGTAGACGTCGCAGACGGCGCCCATCTTGGCCATCAGGCTGATCTGGTCGCCGGCCAGGCGGTGCGGGTAGCCGGTGCCGTCGACCTTCTCGTGATGGTGCAGGCAGACGTCCAGCACCAGGGCGCTGACCTGGTGGCTCTCCAGCAGGATGCGCGTGCCTTCCTCGGGGTGCTTGCGTACGCACTGGAACTCGTCGTCGGTGAGCTTGCCGGGTTTGTTCAGCACGTCCATGGGGATGGCCATCTTGCCGATGTCGTGCAGCAGCCCGGCCAGGCCGGCCTCGCGCACCTGGGCTTCGCCCAGGCCGAGCTGGCGCGCGAGGGCGATCATCAGCGCGCACACGGCAACGGAGTGCATGTAGGTGTATTCGTCGGCGGTCTTAAGCCGAGCCAGGCTGATCAGCGCATTGGGGTGGCGAAGCACCGAGTCGGAGATTTCCTGCACCAGGCCCTGGGCGTCATCGACGCTGATGGCCTTGCCCATGCGGGCGTCGCTGAACATGCTCACCACGGCGTCCTTGGCCTTGGCGCAGAGCATGGCGGCGCGGCTGACCTCGCTTTCCAGGTCGGCACGCTCGATGGGCGGTGCCTGCTCGGCGGCGGCCAGGCGGGCGTCGATCTCGGCTTCGGCCTCCTCGACGCTGACGCTGGCCTGGTCCTGGTGGATATCCAGCCCCTTGCTGGTGTCGATCCAGACTTCATGGACATCGCTGTTGCGGATGCGCTGCAGGTCCTTGTCGGTCTTGACCACGAACTTGGCGCGGAAGAACGGGTGGTCCATCCATGAACCGCAGAACTCCTGCACGTACATGCCCAGTTGCAGGTCGGTGGTGGCAATGCGTTTGAGTGTCATGGCACTACTCTGACGGGGGAAAGGCGCTCGGCAGGGCCGGCTGACTTCACTATAGGCGGGCGATGGCCGGCTTTGTAACGCTGCCTGCAAGCTTGCACGGCTGTTCTATCTTGATTGAAGGCGCCGCGTGGCACGCGGCGTTCCTTCTTCGCCCGACGACCGTCCGGCGGCCCAATGGCACCGTGCCATATTCGTCTAGTCTCTCTGTCAATCAGGGAAAGCGAGTAGCAGGGAATGCAGGATTCTTTCAGCACCGAGCCGGTGATCCTGATCGTCGATGACCAGGCCAGCGACGTCCTCATCCTCAGCGAGGCGATCCGCGACCTGGCGTCCATTCATGTTGCCAACGGTGGGCCGGGGACGCTGGATGTTGCAAGGGCCTGCCGCCCGGACGTGGTGCTGCTGGACATCCAGATGCCGCTGATGGACGGCTTCGAGATCTGCCGGGCGATCAAGTCGGACCCGAAGTTGCGCGGGGCCTCGGTGCTGTTCGTCACCGCCCACAGCGGTCCGGAGAACGAGCTGAAGGCGCTGGAGAGCGGTGCCCTGGGCTTCATCCGCAAACCACTGAACCTGCCGCTGGTCCGCGCCCACGTGCGTGCCCACCTGGACCTGCGTGAGCAGGCCAAGCGGGTGGCCTGTTTCGATGCGCTGACTGGCCTGCCCAACCGCGCATTGCTGCAGGACCGTGCTGCCCAGGCCATCCAGAAGAACCGGCGCGGTGAGGGGCGGGTGGCGATGCTGATGCTGGATCTGGACAACTTCAAGTTTCTTAACGACACCATCGGCCATACCACCGGGGACCAGGTGCTGCGCGAGGTGGCCCAGCGGCTGTCTGCGGCGGTGCGCTCGGTGGATACGGTGAGTCGCCAGGGCGGCGATGAGTTCGTGGTGCTGCTGCCGGACGTGCAGGGCTTCGACGCGGTGGGGGATTTTGCCGACCGACTATTGGGGATCATCGCCCAGCCGCTGCTGATCAACGGCAACCGCTACGATCTCTCGGGGAGTATTGGAATCAGCTTTTTCCCCGACGATTGCGACAATTTCGAGTCGCTTTATCGCTATGCCGACGCGGCGATGTACCAGGCCAAGCAGGAGGGTCGCAATCGCTTCCGCTTCTTCTCCGAGCAGATCGAGAACAGCACCCGGGCCCGCCACATGCTCGAACGGCACATGCGCCGGGCGCTGGAGCAACGGGTGTTCGAGGTGTTCTACCAGGCCAAGGTGAACGTCACCGACGGCCGCCCCAGTGGCATGGAGGCATTGGTGCGCTGGCGCACCTCCGACGGGCAACTGGTGTCGCCGGCGGACTTCATCCCCCTGGCGGAGGAGACGGGGCTGATCATCCCCATCGGCAAGTTCGTGATGCTGCAGGCCTGCAACGATGCCCAGCGGATGATCGCCATGGGCTGGCCGGTGTGCATGAGTGTGAACATCTCGGCGGTGCAGTTCCGCGAGGAGAGCTTCCTGGGCATGGTCACGGCCATCCTCGAGGAGTCGGGCCTGCCGCCGAACCACCTGGAGCTGGAGATCACCGAAGGGGTGCTGGCCCACGATATCGACCGCACCCGAGCCATCTTGCTGGCGCTGAAGGAGATCGGCGTGCGCATCGCCATCGATGATTTCGGCACCGGTTATTCCAGCTTGGCCTACCTCAAGCGCCTGCCCATCGACGTGTTGAAGATCGATCAGAGCTTCGTCCGCGAGATGCTCACCGACCGCAGCGATGCGGCCATCATCGAGGCGGTCATCCGCCTGGCCCAGGCCCTGGACCTGGAGCTGGTGGCCGAGGGCGTGGAGTACCCGCAGCAGGCTCGGCGCCTGCAGGAACTGGGCTGTCAGTTGATGCAGGGCTACCTGTTCTGCCGGCCGCTGCCCTTCGAGGAGTCCTGTGGCTTTCTCGCCGAGCAAAGCGAGCACCCGCGCTGCTGGACGGCGCTGGACGGTGAGGGGGAGGCCGAGTGAAAAACCGCGGTCAGGTGTCCGTTCCGCTGGCAGCCATGCTGCTCACGGCGCTGGCGGGCATGCTGGTGACCGGGTTGCTGGCCGGGTGGCTGGAGCGGGCCAACCAGGCCCGTCTGCACAAGGCGCTGAGCGCTGCCGCCGAGCGGGTCGCCGATGGTGTGGTCAAGCGTCTGGAGCTTTACCAGTACGGCCTGCGGGGGGCCCGGGGCACGTTGCTGACCACCGGAGAGTGGGGCATGAGCCGGGAGCTCTTCGGGCGTTATGCGCGGTCGCGGGATGTGTCCAGGGAGTTTCCGGGGGCGCGCGGATTCGGCCTGATTCGCCGTGTCCCCAAGAATGAGCTTGAGGCATTCCTGGCGCGGGCGCGGGCAGACGGACCGGCCGATTTCCGGCTCCATGAGTTGTCTCCTCACGATGGCGAGCATTTTGTCATCCAGTACATCGAGCCCCTGGCAGGTAACGAACCTGCCATCGGGCTGGACATCGCCTCCGAGCGCAACCGCCGTGAAGCGGCGTTGTCGGCGATGCGCAGCGGTGAGGTTCGCCTGACTGCACCCATCACCCTGGTGCAGTACCTGGGCAAGCCCCATCAGTCGTTCCTGATCCTGATGCCGATCTATCGCGAGGGCGTGGTACCGCTCACCGAGGCCGAGCGGGAGCGCCAGTTGATGGGCTGGAGCTATGCGCCGTTGATCACCGAGCAGGTGCTGCAGGGGTTGGAGCTGGTGGATGAGTCGGTGCGCCTGCGCCTCCGGGACGTCAGCGAGGGCGAGGACGAACCGCTGTTCTACGAGGGCTCCGGGGCAACCTCGGAGGTCCCCGAGCTCTTGCAGGAGCGGGTGTTGCGAACGTTCTATGGGCGGCGTTGGCAAATCGAGCTCGCTGCGCTGCCGCTGTTTGCCGAGCGCTTGAACACGGCGTCGCCCGCCCTGGTCTGGGGCGGGGGCAGCGGGCTCAGCCTGCTGCTGGCGGCCTTGCTGGGGGCGAGTCTGGTCAGTCGGCGGCGCAAGCACCAGGTTCAGGCAGAGCAGGCGCGGCTGGCGGCCATCGTCGAGAACTCGGCCGATGGCATCGTTGGCCAGACCCTGGGGGGCGTGATCACCAGTTGGAATCAGGGCGCCGAGACAATCTTCGGCTACAGCGCCGAGCAGGCCATTGGTCAGGAGCTGGTCGGGCTGGTGGTGCCGGAGCGCGGCCACGATCAGGAGGAGGCGCTGCTGCACCAGGCCCTGCTGGGGGAGCGCATCAGCCTGTACGAGACCCGTTACCGGCGGCAGGACGGCAGCCTGGTGCATGTGGCTCTTTCTATAGCGCCGATCCTGGATGGCCTGGGCCGGGTGGTGGGCATCTCGCGCACGGTACGCAACACCACAGCGCAGAAGCAGGCGGAGGCGCGCATCCTTGAGCTCAATGCGGGGCTGGAGAGCCAGGTGGCCGAGCGCACCGCCCAGTTGTTGCGCACCAACGTGTTGTTGGATGGCGTGCTGACTGCCGCTACCGAGGTGTCCATCATCGCCACCGATCCGGACGGGCTGATCCGCGTGTTCAATCGTGGAGCCGAGCGCTTGCTGGGCTATTCGGCGGAGGAGCTGGTGGGGCGCCAGACGCCTGCGCTGCTGCATGTGACCGAGGAGGTGGTGGCTCGTGGTCGGGAGCTGTCCGCCTACTACGGCAAGCCGTTGCAGGGCTTTCGGGTGTTCGTCCAGGTGCCTGAGCTGGAGGGCTCCGAGGCGCGGGAATGGACCTATGTGCGCAAGGATGGCAGCCGCTTCCCGGTGACTCTGGTGGTGACCGCCATGCGCGATGAGCACGGGCGAATCACCGGTTACCTGGGCATTGCCCTCGACATCACCGAGCGCAAGGCCACCGAACGCCGCCTGGCGGAGAGTCTGGCTACAACTCGTGCGGTGCTGGATACGGCGGTGAACCCGGTTATCACCTTCGACGGTGAAGGACGCATCCAGACCTTCAATCCGGCGGGTGGCGTGGTGTTCGGGGTGTCGCCCGAGCACATGGTCGGGCGCTCCATCGAGGACCTGATCGAGCCGGTGTCTCTGGAGCGCTTCCACGAACTGCTGACTGGCTACGAGCAGCCGTTGGAGGGATTGGGGCCCAGCGGCATGGAGCTGTGGGGGCGACGCAGCGACGACAGCGCGTTTCCCATGCAGGTCACCCTGGCGCCGATGCAGGTGGGGGGCGAGCAGCGCATAGTCTGCGTGGTGACTGACCTCAGCGAGCAGTACCACCAGCGCAAGGAGTTGGTGGCTGCCCGCGACCAGCTATTGCTGGCCTCGGAGGTGGCGGGGTTGGGTATCTGGTCGTGGTTCCTGGATGACAACCGGCTGAACTGGAACGACCGCATGTTCGAGCTGTATGGGCAGCCTCGCAGCCTGCGGGAGCAGGGCCTGACCTTTGACCATTGGCGCCAGCGGGTACATCCGGACGACATGGATCGCGTCGTGGCGCAATTGCAGGGCGCCATCGCCGGGACGGCCGTCTACGATCCCATCTTCCGCATCGTGCGGCCGGACGGGCAGGTGCGCTACATCCAGGCAGCGGCGCAGATCGAGCGGGATTCCCTGGGACGACCGACCCGGGTGACCGGGATCAACCTCGACATCACTGCTCAGCGCGAGCTGGAGTCGCGCCTGCGGGACGCTCGCGACAAGGCGGATGCGGCCAGCGCGGCGAAGAGTTTCTTCCTGGCCAACATGAGCCATGAGATCCGCACGCCGATGAACGCGGTGCTGGGCATGTTGCACCTGGTGCAGGACACCGGGCTGGATAGCCGCCAGCTTGACTATGTGCTGAAGGCGCAGTCGGCGGCACGCTCGCTGCTGGGGCTGCTCAACGACATTCTGGATTACTCCAAGATCGAGGCCGGCAAGCTGCAGCTCGACCCTCACCCGTTCGAGCTGGAGTCGCTGATGCGTGATCTGGCGGTGGTGCTGGCGGGCAATCAGGGCGACAAGGATGTGGAGGTGATGTTCGACCTCGACGCCAACCTGCCGCTGCACCTGGTGGGGGACAGCTTCCGTCTGCAGCAGGTGCTGATCAACCTGGGCGGCAATGCGCTGAAGTTCACCAGCCGGGGCCAGGTGGTGGTGGCTTTCCGGCAATTGGCCTGCGACGACGACTCGGTGCTGCTGCAGGTGTCGATCAGCGATACCGGCATCGGTATCAGTCCGGAGCAGTTGGAGCGGATTTTCGACGGTTTCACCCAGGCCGAGGCGTCCACCTCGCGGCGCTTTGGCGGCACGGGGCTGGGGCTGGTCATCTGCAAGCGCCTGGTGGAACTGATGGGCGCCGAGCTGAAGGTGGAGAGCCGGGCGGGGGAGGGCAGCCGCTTCTGGTTCGATGTGCGGCTGGGCATCAGCGAGCCGGTCGCTGCGTTGCGCAGCGAATGCCCCTGCGTGGATGCACCGCTGCACCTGCTGGTGGTGGACGACAACCCGGTGGCGGGGGAGGTGTTGCTGCGCACGCTGTTGTCCCTGGGCTGGCGCAGCGAATACGTGATGTCGGGTGAGGCGGCCGTTTCGTCGGTGCAACAGGCTGCCCGACGTGGCGACCCGTTCGATCTGGTGCTGATGGACTGGCGCATGCCGGGGCTGGACGGTCTGGCCTCCAGCCGTGCTCTGGCGGCCTTGGGGGCTTCGGCACCTCGGGTGGTGATGATCACCGCCCACGGCAGCGAGGTGCTGGCGGACCAGCAGCAGAAGGGGCA
Source organism: Pseudomonas sp. 1D4 (assembly GCF_001728925.1). Taxonomy (NCBI): domain Bacteria; kingdom Pseudomonadati; phylum Pseudomonadota; class Gammaproteobacteria; order Pseudomonadales; family Pseudomonadaceae; genus Pseudomonas; species Pseudomonas sp. 1D4. The sequence continues at coordinate 58,745 of NZ_LXJQ01000015.1, read as the reverse complement.
GGCGCCGTTCGCGGCATTCCTCACCAAGCCGGTGACGCCGCAGCAACTCGCCACTGCCGTGCAGCGGGCGATCTGGGGCGAGGAGGGGGATACGGGCCAGCCGGCGGGTGTGGCGCGTATCCGTCATCTGTCCGGGCTTCGTCTGCTGGTGGTGGAGGACAACGCCCTGAACCGTCAGGTGGCTTCCGAGCTTCTCATGGGGGAGGGCGCCGAGGTGGCCCTTGCGGAGGGCGGATTGGAGGGCGTGCAGGCGGTGCTGGCGGAGCCGGAGCGCTTCGATGCGGTGCTGATGGACATCCAGATGCCGGACATCGACGGCCTTGAGGCCTCACGGCGCATCCGCCTGGATGAGCGCTGCCGGACGCTGCCGATCATTGCCATGACCGCCAATGCTTCGGAGCAGGACCGGCGCACCTGCCTGGAGGCGGGGATGAACGATCACGTCGGCAAGCCGGTGGACATCCAGCAACTGACCCGGGTGCTGCTGTTCTGGACCGGTGGGGGCGCGCGGGCACCGCTGGAGCCCCCGCCGCCCCGGGCCGAGCCGGATGCACAGGTGCTGCTGGAGCCGCCGGCGTCGATCCTTTCGCGCTTCGCCGACAACCTGACGCTGCTGCAGACGGTGCTGGTCAGCTTCCGCGAGGAGACCGAGCACCAGTTGGATCAGTTGCAGCAGGCCCGTGACGACGCTGATCTGCGCGGTGTGCTGGCGGTACTGCATGGCATCAAGGGCAGCACGGGCACCATGGGCGCGCGGGCGCTGTCGCATCTGGCCATGGAGCTGGAGAGTCGGGGGCGCGGACTGACGCCGGATACAGCGGCCCCTTTCCTTGAGGACCCGAGCTGGCTGCTGCAGTTGCGGGCACTGCTGGTGGAGAGCAACCAGCAGCTGCTGGAGCAGTTCCAGGTGGACGCTCTGGTCGGACAGGGCCAGGAGCCATTGCCGGCGCTGGATGAGGGCGCCTGGCGGGAGGTGCTGCAGCAGACGCTGGAGCTGCTGGCCAGTGGCTCGATCCAGGCATTGGACCGCGCGCGGGAACTCAAGGGGCGCGCCCCGGAAAGCCTGCAAGAAGCGGCGGCAGCTTTTGCCGCGCGGGTGGAGCGCCTGGACTTCCAGGGCGCTCAGGCCTTGGCTCGGGATCTCCTGCCCAGTGATACGGCGTCTTCGTCGGACTGACGGGTATCGGTGTTGATACCAGACTCCTGGAGGCGTTGTGAAACGGGTGACCGCCGGCGCTCAAGCCGGCTCGTTGAGGGCCAGGAACCGTTGCCGTCGAGCGTGGCGGAACAACGCGGGGGGCCTGCGTGCTCACCGGGAAGCGCCTGCGGCTGGTCAACGGCCAGTAAGGCGGGATCGATCGAGGTGAGGCTCTGCGCCCGCGGAGTAAGGCGGAATGAAAAAGGCCCCGGTATCGCTACCGGGGCCTTGAGGCATCCGGCTGGGCCCGAGGGCCCGCCGGTGAACAGTCCCTATTAGTGGAACTGGTTCATGGTGTTGTCTTTACCGCTTGCCTTCAGAGCCGCTTCGCCAGCGAAGTACTCTTTGTGGTTGTCGCCGATGTCGGAGCCAGCCATGTTCTGGTGCTTGACGCAGGCGATGCCTTGGCGCAGTTCCTGACGCTGAACACCCTTCACGTAGGCCAGCATGCCCTGGTCGGCGAAGTAGCCTTTGGCCAGGTTGTCGGTGGACAGGGCCGCAGTGTGGTAGGTCGGCAGGGTGATCAGGTGGTGGAAGATGCCGGCGTGGGCGGAACCGTCACGCTGGAAGGTACGGATCTTCTCGTCTGCAACCTGGGCCAGTTCGGTCTCGTCGTACTCGACGCTCATCAGCTTGGCGCGGTCATAGGCGGAGACGTCCTTGCCTTCAGCGGCCCAGGCGTCGAACACCTGCTGGCGGAAGTTCAGGGTCCAGTTGAAGGACGGGCTGTTGTTGTAGACCAGCTTGGCGTTCGGGATGACCTGACGGATGCGGTCAACCATGCCTTTGATCTGGCCAACGTGCGGCTTCTCGGTTTCGATCCACAGCAGGTCGGCGCCGTTCTGCAGGCTGGTGATGCAGTCCAGTACGCAGCGGTCTTCGCCGGTGCCCTGACGGAACTGGAACAGGTTGGACGGCAGGCGCTTGGGACGCAGCAGCTTGCCTTCGCGGTTGATCACGACGTCGCCGTTCTTCAGTTCGGCGGCGGAGATCTCTTCGCAGTCCAGGAAGGAGTTGTACTGGTCGCCCAGGTCGCCCGGCTGCTTGGTCACGGCGATCTGCTTGGTCAGGCCGGCACCCAGGGAGTCGGTACGGGCAACGATCACGCCGTCGTCCACACCCAGTTCGAGGAACGCGTAGCGAACGGCGTTGATCTTGGCGAGGAAGTCTTCGTGGGGAACGGTCACTTTGCCGTCCTGGTGGCCGCACTGCTTCTCGTCGGAAACCTGGTTCTCGATCTGGATGCAGCAGGCACCGGCTTCGATCATTTTCTTGGCCAGCAGGTAGGTGGCTTCCGGGTTACCGAAGCCAGCGTCGATGTCGGCGATGATCGGGACGACGTGGGTTTCGTAACCGTCGATCTGGGCCTGTACTTCGGCTTCCTTGGCCTTGTCACCGGCGGCGCGTGCAGCGTCCAGGGCGGTGAACAGCAGGTCCAGTTCGCGGGCGTCCGCCTGGCGCAGGAAGGTGTACAGCTCTTCGATCAGGCCGGCGACGGCGGTCTTCTCGTGCATGGACTGGTCGGGCAGCGGGCCGAAGTCGGAACGCAGGGCGGCAACCATCCAGCCGGACAGGTAGAGGTAGCGCTTGTTGGTGGTCTTCAGGTGCTTCTTGATGGAGATCAGCTTCTGCTGACCGATGAAGCCGTGCCAGCAGCCCAGGGACTGGGTGTAGACGGAGGCGTCGGCATCGTACTCGGCCATGTCCTTGCGCATGATGGCCGCGGTGTACTTGGCAATGTCCAGACCGGTCTTGAAGCGGTTCTGTACACGCATGCGAGCTGCGTACTCGGGGTTGATCGCGCTCCAGCTGCTGCCGTACTTCTCTTTCAGCGCGGCAACGGCTTTGATCTCGTTCTGATATGCGGACATGGTCAATCCTTCAAATGTGTATGGTTGAGCACCAACTTCCCCGGGCAAGGACCTGGAAGGCCATGGCGGGTTGCTCACCGCAGTACGCTGAGAATGGACCAGAGCGAGTGTGAACTCGGAGGGAGGGGTCGAGACGAACGGTGCAGGCGGCTTCGGTGATCGCTACCCGTGGCGCTTTCGGCTCGTGGATGCCTTGACGCACGAATAGGGGTGAAGTTTCGTCTGCCAGTTTCGCGGTGCTTCCCCGTCCCTCAGGACAACCTCGTTCCAGTCGCAACCTCGTCGCACTGCCTTTTGGGCTACACAACACGGGTCGGCTCGTTGGTCTGGAGCACGGCCCGGAGGCCCGTTTCAGGGCCCCTGGTTAGCGGGAGCGGGGCCATCATGCGCCTCAAACAGGTGTTCGTCAAACGTTTTTGTAGTGTTTTTTTATGGCTACTACAAAAGTCGTGTGTGCGACTGGATGGTCAGTTGGAGAGGGCTCAGTCGAGGCTGTCGACCTTCAGGCGCAGGGTCATGTTCTCGCCGCCTTGGGTGGTCTGGCGGTGCAGGAAACCACTGCTGTCGCTCTGGCTGGACTCGTTGACGCCGCCGACGGTGATCCATTCGCCGAGCCGGCCGCTGACGCGGGTGTCGGTGCTCTGGATGTCGATGGCGCCCGGTTGGGACTGGCTGAGGCGGTCACGGTTGCTGCTGAGGCTGACGTGCACGGTCTGCCCGGTGACGCTGGCGGTGACGTAGAAGCCGCGGGTGACGTTGCGGTATTCGGTGTTGGTGTAGACCTGCCCATAGGGCCCGGTGCTGGCGCTGGTGATGGGTACGCTCTGGCCGACCTGGATGAGGGCGGGATAGCCCTCGGTGGCCTGGACCTGCTGGACGCCGCCGCCCCGGCTGTCGGTGCTGCGGCGGATGATGCGCACCTGGTCGCGGCCGTTGACTTCGCCACGGCCGGCCTGGACGTCGACGCCGCCGACGCTGGCCGAGCCGTTGACGCTGTAGCCCCGGTCGTCCTGGTAGTTGCTGTCGCTGGTGTCCACCGATATCAGCAGGCGGCGCGGTGCGGTGTCGAGCTTGTCGAGCACGCCGCGCAGTTCCTGGATCTTCTGCGGGGAGGCATTGACGATCAGCTGGTTGCCGTAGGCGCTGACCCGACCTTCGCTGCCGATCACCGACTGCACCACCGGCATCACGTCTTCGGCGGTGCGGTAGTTGAGCGGGATGACTTCGGTGGCGGCCTGCAGGGGCAGGCTCAGGGCCAGACACAGGGCGGCGAGCAGGGCGCGTGGCGTCATAGCAGGAAACTCCGCAGGTCGGGGTCGCTGACGCTCTGGTCCCAGGCCTGGTCGAACTGGACCTGGCGCAGGCGGCAGCGGCCGGGGTCGTTGTACAGGGCGTAGCCGGCGAAGCTGTCCAGTTCCGGGCGCATCAGCAGGCCACGGTCGTCCACCAGCAGGTAGGCACACTCGTCGTTGGCGTGGTCCGGGTTGAGTCGGCGGATCTGGCTGTTGCTGGACAGGCGGCGCACGAGGTTGAGCAGGCGGTGGCCTTCCTTCACCGGGCGGGTCACGTCCCGGATCAGGATGCGCAGGCGGTTGCGCGGGTTGGCCAGAAGGAAGCGGGTGCAGGCCGTCTGGATGCTGCTGTGGTGATAGAGCCAGGACTCCAGGTCGGGTGTGTAGAGGTTGAGGTTGCGCTGGGCCTGTTGCAGGAGGGCCAGGGCGTGGGCGCGGGCCTCCTCGGGTTTGGCGAAGCGCTGCAGGGTGTCGTGCTGGCCGAGCACGAACGGGGCGGGTTCCCAGGGGGCGGGTTCGCGCAGATCCGGGACCGGGTTATGGACATCGAAACGCCCCGGTGAATGGAATTCGATGGCAGGCAGATCAGCCTCGATCTCTTCGTTTTCCGGGACGTTCGATTCCATGGGGACCTCTATTGGCTGTCGCGCACCATATCCACGTGGGGGATACCGGCTTCGATGAACTCCTCGCTGACCACGCGGAAGCCATGGCGTTCGTAGAACGGCGTGGCGTGGACCTGGGCCGAGAGCATCTGCTGCTTGAGGCCGCGGCGTTCGGCCTCGGCGATCACTGCTTCGAGCAGGCGATCACCGACATGCAGGCCGCGCCAATCCTTGAGGACCGAGACACGACCGATGTGGCCGTCGGGCAACAGGCGCGCGGTGCCGATGGCGTACTCGTGCTCGAGGGCGAGGAAGTGCACGGCGTCGGCATCCTCGGCATCCCACTCCTGTTCAGGCGACACGGATTGCTCGGCGATGAAGACGGCCTCGCGGATGCGTCGCAAGTCAGCGTTGTCCTTCTGCCAGTCGGCGATTCGGACGTGAATCTCACTCATCGGCAAACTCCAGACTTCCTTGCTTGATCAGTTCCCACAGAAGCTTACGCCCGTCTTCGTCAGCCAGCCATCGGCCGAGGTTCTCGATGTGCAGTGCATCGCTGGAGCACACCAGGCGCAGCAGTTCGCGCAGGGAGGAGGGCAGCAGACGGCTCTGGCCGCTGGCGAAAAGCACCAGGCCGATGTCCACTTCCGACCAGGCCATGCGCGCGCTGGGGTTGCGGATGATCACGGCGCCGTCTTCGATGGCGCCGACGAAGGCTTCTTCATCGACTTCGATGCCGGTGACCAGTTCGGGGTAGCGCGGCTCGGTCATGAACTGGCCGAACCAGGTCAGCAGCAGGCGCTCGTCGCTCATGTGCTCGGCGATCAGGGCCTTGAGGCGGTCGAGGGCGTCCTGCTGGATCTGGTGCGGGTCTTCGACCGGCTGGATGTCGGCGTCGCTGTAGCGCTCCTCGTCCGGGATGAACTGGGCGAGGAAGTCGGTGAAGTGGGTGAGCACTTCGGCGGCGCTGGGGGCGCGGAAGCCGACCGAGTAGGTCATGCAGTCGTCCTCGGCGGTGCCGAAGTGGGCGAGGCGCGGCGGCAGGTAGAGCATGTCGCCGGGTTCCAGCACCCATTCGTCGGTGCCCATGAATTCGGCGAGGATGCGCAGGTCGCCGTGGGGCAGCAGCGGGCTGTCGGCGTCGCACATCTGGCCGATGCGCCAGCGGCGGCGGCCGTGGCCCTGGAGCAGAAAGACGTCGTAGTTGTCGAAGTGCGGGCCGACACCGCCGCCCGGGGCGGCGTAGCTGATCATGATGTCGTCGATGCGCCAGTTGGGCAGGAAGCGGAAGTGTTCCAGCAGTTCGCCGACTTCCGGGACGAACTGGTCGACGGACTGCACCAGCAGGGTCCAGTCGCGCTCGGGCAGGTTCTGGTAGGTGTCCTCGGCGAAGGGGCCGCGACGTAGCTCCCAGGGGCGCTCGCCGTGTTCGAGGATGATGCGCGACTCGACTTCCTCTTCCAGGGACAGGCCGGCCAGCTCATCAGGGGAGATGGGGCTTTCGAAGCCGGGGATGGCCTGGCGGATCAGCAGCGGCTTCTTCTGCCAGTAGTCACGGAGGAATTCGCGGGCAGAGATGCCGCCGAGGATTTGCAGGGGAAGATCGGAAGTCATGGCAGTGAACCTGTGAAATAAAAACGCCCGGCACGGCCGGGCGTATGGAGGCGGTTGCCCGTCAGATGCGCTTGGCCTGGGCCACGGCGTTGCCGATGTAGGCAGCCGGGGTCAGTTTGCGCAGTTCGGCCTTGGCTTCGGCAGGGATGGCCAGACCGTCGATGAAAGTCTGCAGGGCTTCGGGGCTGATGCCCTTGCCGCGGGTCAGTTCCTTCAGCTTCTCGTAGGGGTTCTCGACGCCGTAACGACGCATGACGGTCTGCACCGGCTCGGCCAGGACTTCCCAGCAGGCGTCCAGGTCTTCGGCGATGCGCTGGGCATTCAGCTCCAGCTTGCCGATGCCCTTGAGGCTGGCTTCATAGGCGATGACGCTGTGGGCGAAGCCTACGCCGAGGTTGCGCAGCACGGTGGAGTCGGTCAGGTCGCGCTGCCAGCGGGAGATCGGCAGCTTGCTGGCCAGGTGCTGGAACAGGGCGTTGGCGATGCCGAGGTTGCCTTCGGAGTTCTCGAAGTCGATCGGGTTGACCTTGTGCGGCATGGTGGAGGAGCCGATCTCGCCGGCAACGGTCTTCTGCTTGAAGTAGCCGAGGGAGATGTAGCCCCAGACGTCGCGGTCGAAGTCGATGAGGATGGTGTTGAAGCGGGCGACTGCATCGAACAGTTCGGCGATGTAGTCGTGGGGCTCGATCTGGGTGGTGTAGGGGTTCCAGTTCAGGCCCAGGTCGCCTTCGATGAATTCGCGGGCGTTGGCTTCCCAGTCGATGTCCGGGTAGGCGGACAGGTGGGCGTTGTAGTTGCCGACGGCGCCGTTGATCTTGCCGAGCAGCGGGACGGCGGCCACCTGGGCGATCTGGCGCTCCAGGCGGTAGACGACGTTGGCCATTTCCTTGCCAAGGGTGGTGGGCGAGGCGGGCTGGCCGTGGGTGCGGGACAGCATGGGAACGTCGGCAAAGCGCACGGCGAGATCGCGTATGGCATCGGCCAGTTGGCGCATGAGCGGCAGGATCACCTGGTCGCGGCCTTCGCGCAGCATCAGGGCGTGGGACAGGTTGTTGATGTCCTCGCTGGTGCAGGCGAAGTGGATGAACTCGCTGACCTTGGCCAGTTCCGGCAGCGTGGCGGCCTGCTCCTTGAGCAGGTATTCCACGGCCTTCACGTCGTGGTTGGTGGTGCGTTCGATTTCCTTGATGCGCTCGGCATGCTCGAACTGGAAGTCTTCGGCGAGCTTGTCCAGCAGGGCGTTGGCTTCGGCGGAGAAGGGCGCCACTTCCGGAACGCCGGCGTGGGCGGCGAGGCGCTGCAGCCAGCGCACTTCGACCTGGACGCGGAAGCGGATCAGGCCGTATTCACTGAAGATCGGACGCAGGGCGCTGGTTTTGCCGGCGTAGCGGCCATCGACGGGGGAAACCGCAGTGAGCGAAGAGAGCTGCATGGAGGGGGTCTCGGGCAGGTCGGTCAACGAAAAGGGCGCACATGATACATGAAAACCGACTCGGTCGCCGCGCTCGACCGGTCGCCTTCCGGCGACCGGTTGTTGGGGTCACCCTCGCAGCAGGGGGTAGAGCTCGGCGAGCAGCTTGCGACGGCTGAACAGCAATTGCCAGCGGTGGCCGCCAAGCTGGCGCCAGAGGCGGGCTGAGCGGATGCCGGCGAGCAGCAGGGCGCGGATCCTGGCGGCGTTGGTGGGCTGTTGCAGGTAGCGCATGTCGCCATGCACCTGGATGCGCTGGCGGAAGGTGCTGAGGGTGTCCTGGTAGAGCGAGGCACAGGAGGCGACGACATTGTCGTGGGACGGGCCGAAGTGCTGGACCTGCTGCTGGATCTGGTCGAGGCGGCTGCCGATCTGGTCGAGCATGTCGTCGCGCTTGGCCAGCTGGCGTTCGAGGGTGAGCAGCGACAGGGCGTAGCGCAGGGGCTCGCGCTGTAGGCTGGCAGGCTCGCGTTCGAGTGCGCTGACCAGGGCCTTGTAGCCGTCGCGCAGGTTGATGTCGTCGCCGCCGTACACGTCCAGTGTGCTTTTCGGATCGCGTACCAGCAGGCTGCCGATCATGCAGGCGAGGGGGGCTTCGCTGATCTGCCCGGTCTTGGCGATGCGGTCGACCAGGGCAGCGGCTTCGAAGACGCCGCCAAGGGCGATGAGCTGTTCGTTCAGCGGGGCCATCAGCTGCGTTCCTCGCTGTACCAGGGCTCGGCACTTTCGATCACGCCGCCGCCGAGGCACACCTCGCCGTCGTAGAAGACCACGGACTGGCCGGGGGTGACGGCGCGCTGGGGCTCGGCGAAGACGGCGCGGTAGCCGTCGGCTGTCTTCTCCAGGGTGCAGACCTGGTCAGCCTGGCGGTAGCGCACCTTGGCGGTGAGCGGGCGCGGGGCGTCCAGTTCGATGGGGTTGACCCAGAAGATCTCGGAGGCGAGCAGGGCGCGGGAGAACAGCCACGGGTGTTCATTGCCCTGACCGACCACGAGGACGTTGCGGGCGACGTCCTTGGCGAGGACGTACCAGGGCTCGTCGCTGGCGTCCTTCATGCCGCCGATGCCCAGGCCCTGGCGCTGGCCGATGGTGTGGTACATGAGGCCGTGGTGGCGGCCGATGACTTCGCCATCGGTGGTCTCGATGTCACCCGGTTGGGCTGGGAGGTATTGCTTGAGGAAATCGCTGAAACGGCGTTCACCGATGAAGCAGATGCCGGTGGAGTCCTTCTTCTTGGCGGTGGCCAGACCGTGTTTCTCGGCGATGGCGCGGACTTCCGGCTTTTCCAGTTCGCCGACGGGGAACAGGGTGCGGGCGATCTCCTTGCCGCCGACGGCGTGCAGGAAGTAGCTCTGATCCTTGTTCGGGTCCAGGCCTTTGAGCAGTTCGGTGCGGCCGTCGATATCGCGGCGGCGCACGTAGTGGCCGGTGGCGATGAGGTCGGCGCCGAGCATCAGGGCGTAGTCGAGGAAGGCTTTGAACTTGATCTCGCGGTTGCAGAGGATGTCCGGGTTGGGGGTGCGGCCAGCCTTGTATTCGGCGAGGAAGTGCTCGAACACGTTGTCCCAGTACTCGGCGGCGAAGTTGGCGGTGTGCAGCTTGATGCCGATGCGGTCGCAGACGGCCTGGGCGTCGGCCAGGTCTTCCTTGGCGGTGCAGTACTCGGTGCCGTCGTCCTCGTCCCAGTTCTTCATGAACAGGCCTTCCACCTGGTAGCCCTGTTCCATCAGCAGGAGGGCGGAAACCGAGGAGTCTACGCCGCCGGACATGCCGACGATGACGCGGGTGTTGGCTTTATCGGACATAGGGATCTGTTGCTGCTGCAAAAAGAACGGGATTCTACCAGTTGCGGCGAATGGGGGCGATCAGGCCGGGTCGCGGATCAGGGCCAGGGGAAAGCGCTCACCTGTCAGGTAGTCGTCGACGCAGCGCAGGACGAGGCGGCTGCGCCAGCGGTCCTGCTGGGCTGCCAGCTCGTCACGGGTGAGCCAGCGCGGGCCGATGATGCCGTCGTCCAGTGCCAGGTCGGGGCGATGGCGCAGGGGGCGGGCGGCGAAGCAGACGCGCTGGTAGGTCACGCCATTGCTGGGGGCGGTGTACAGGTAGATGCCGGTGACGGCGGTGAGTTCGACCTCCCAGCCGGTCTCTTCGAGGGTTTCCCGCAGGGCGGCCTGGGGTAGCGTCTCGTCGGCTTCGAGGTGGCCGGCGGGCTGGTTCAGGACGGCCCGGCCGTCGGCTTCTTCCTCGACCAGGAGGAAGCGACCCTGGTCTTCGACCACGGTGGCGACGGTGATGTGGGGTTGCCAGGTCATGGTGTGGCTCCTTCTGAGGGGGCGACATGTTCGCAGGGCTGCGCCGGAAAAAGAAACCCCGGGACATGCCCGGGGTTCTGGTACTGCAGGTCGTTTAGGCGACCAGTCCGTCAATGACCGCATTGAAGGTGGCGCTGGGGCGCATCACTTGGCTGGTCAGGTCGGGGTTGGAGCGGTAGTAGCCACCGATTTCGGCAGGCTTGCCCTGTACGCCGTTGAGTTCGGCGACGATGGCGGCTTCCTGCTCGGTCAGGGCCTTGGCAACCGGGGCGAAGTGGGCCTTGAGTTCGGCGTCTTCGTCCTGGGCGGCCAGGGCCTGGGCCCAGTAGAGCGCCAGGTAGAAGTGGCTGCCACGGTTGTCGATCTCGCCGACCTTGCGGGACGGGGACTTGTTGTTGTCCAGCAGTTTGCCGGTGGCTTCGTCGAGGGTCTTGCCCAGCAGCTTGGCCTTGGCGTTGCCGGTCTTGATGCCGGTCTCTTCGAGGGAGACGGCCAGGGCCAGGAACTCGCCGAGGGAATCCCAGCGCAGGTAGTTCTCTTCCACCAGTTGCTGCACGTGCTTGGGCGCGGAACCGCCAGCGCCGGTTTCGTACATGCCACCGCCTGCCATCAGCGGGACGATGGAGAGCATCTTGGCCGAGGTGCCCAGTTCCATGATGGGGAACAGGTCGGTCAGGTAGTCACGCAGGACGTTGCCGGTCACCGAGATGGTATCCAGGCCGCGGATCATGCGTTCCATGGAGACGCGGATGGCTTCGTTGTAGCCCATCATGCGGATGTCCAGTCCGGTCAGGTCGTGGTCCTTGAGGTACAGCTCGACCTTCTTCTGCAGTTCGCGGTCGTGGGCGCGCTCCGGGTCCAGCCAGAAGATGGCCGGGGTGTTGGACTGGCGGGCACGGGTGACGGCCAGCTTGACCCAGTCGCGGATCGGGGCGTCCTTGGTCTGGCAGGCGCGCCAGATGTCGCCGGCTTCCACTTCGTGCTGCATCAGGACGGTGCCGTCGGCGGCGACGACGCGCATGGTGCCGTCGGCGGTCATCTCGAAGGTCTTGTCGTGGGAGCCGTATTCCTCGGCCTTCTGCGCCATCAGGCCAACGTTCGGTACGCTGCCCATGGTGGTGGGGTCGAACGCGCCGTTGGTTTTGCAGAAGTTGATCATTTCCTGGTAGATGCGGGCGTAGGTGCTTTCCGGCATCACGGCCTTGGTGTCTTTCTGCTTGCCGTCCTTGCCCCACATCTGGCCGGAGTTGCGGATCATGGCCGGCATGGAGGCGTCGACGATCACGTCACTGGGGATGTGCAGGTTGGTGATGCCCTTGACGGAGTCGACCATCGCCATTTCGGGGCGGTGGCTGTAGACCTCGTGGATGTCGTGCAGGATCTCTTCCTGCTGGGAGGCGGGCAGGGCTTTGATCTTGTCGTAGACGCTGCTGATGCCGTTGTTCGGGTTGACGCCCAGTTCCTTGAACAGGTCGCCGTATTTGTCGAAGACGTCCTTGTAGTAAACGCTGACGGCGTGGCCGAACACGATCGGGTGGGAGACCTTCATCATGGTGGCCTTGACGTGCAGGGACCACATGACGCCGGTTTCTTTGCAGTCTTGCAGGGTCTGTTCGAAGAAAGCGCGCAGTTTCTTGCAGCTCATGAACATGCTGTCGAGCACTTCGCCGTCCTGAAGGGCCAGCTTTTTCTTGAGCTCGACCTGGCCGTCCTTGCCGACGAATTCGATGCGAACGTCACCGGCCTTGGCCATGGTGATGGACTGCTCGCTGGAGAAGAAGTCGCCGCCACGCATGTAGTCGGCGTGGGAGCGGGAGGCCATGCTCCACTTGCCCATGGAGTGAGGGTGCTTGCGGGCGTAGGCCTTGACGGCTGCCGGGGCGCGGCGGTCGGAGTTGCCTTCGCGCAGGACCGGGTTCACGGCGCTGCCCAGCACCTTGGTGTAGCGCGCGCGGATTTCCTTCTCTTCTTCGCTCTGCGGATCTTCAGGGAAATTGGGGACGTTGTAGCCCAGTGCCTGGAGTTCGGCGATGGCGCCCTTCAGCTGCGGTACCGATGCGGAGATGTTCGGCAGCTTGATGATGTTGGCGTCGGCGGCGGTCGCAAGGGTCGCCAGGTAGGCCAGGTCATCCTCGATGCGCTTGTCGGCGGGGAGGGTGTCGGCGAAGGTGGCGAGGATGCGTCCGGCGAGGGAGATGTCGCGGGTCTCCACGTCGATGCCGGCGGAGGCGGCGAATCCCTTGACGATGGGGAGGAGGGAGTAGGTGGCGAGCGCTGGGGCTTCGTCGGTGAAGGTGTAGGTAATCTTCGGACGGTTGGGCATTAACGTTTGACTCTCTTCTATGCTGGACGCGCACAGACTCTCGTAGCGCACCGGTAGATGCAGTCGCTCAAACGGATCTGATGTTGAGCAGTGCCGAGAATTGCCGCGGAGGGGTAATGGAGCGCCAGTAGAGCGTTGCTCGGCCCGATCATGATGGTGGTCTGGCCGCTTCAGGGTCAGTTGAGCCTGGTCCCAGACTGCTCGACCCAGGTGACCATGAGGTCACGGCGCGCAGTGTACCATTCCTTTCGGTTGGCTGGCTCTGGCACGATGTTTCGACTAAGGAAGATATGGTCGATGACCGCCCGTTTGGAGTAGGCTCACGGGCCGCAAGAGCATTCTCAAACCACAATATGGAGCTCAGCATGGGATACCAAAAGATCCAGGTTCCGGCAGTCGGTGACAAAATCACCGTTAACGCGGATATGTCCCTGAACGTACCGAATACCCCCATCATTCCCTTCATCGAGGGCGATGGCATTGGTGTCGACATCAGCCCTGTAATGATCAAGGTCGTGGACGCTGCCGTGTCCAAGGCTTATGGCGGTGAGCGCAAGATCGCCTGGATGGAGGTCTATGCCGGCGAGAAGGCCACCCAGGTCTACGATCAGGACACCTGGCTGCCCAAGGAAACCCTGGAGGCCGTGCGCGACTACGTCGTATCCATCAAGGGCCCGCTGACCACGCCGGTGGGCGGTGGCATCCGCTCCCTCAACGTGGCCCTGCGCCAGGAGCTGGATCTTTACGTTTGCCTGCGCCCCGTGCGCTGGTTCGAAGGCGTGCCGAGCCCGGTCAAGAAGCCCGGCGACGTGGACATGGTGATCTTCCGCGAGAACTCCGAGGACATCTATGCGGGTGTCGAATGGAAGGCGGGTAGCCCTGAGGCCGAGAAGGTCATCAAGTTCCTCACCGAGCAAATGGGCGTCAAGAAGATCCGCTTCACCGAGAACTGCGGTATCGGCATCAAGCCTGTTTCCGAGGAAGGCACCAAGCGCCTGGTTCGCAAGGCCCTGCAGTACGCAGTGGACAATGACCGCAGCTCTGTGACCCTGGTGCACAAGGGCAACATCATGAAGTTCACCGAAGGTGCCTTCAAAGAGTGGGGCTACGAGATTGCGCGCCAGGAGTTCGGTGCCGAACTGCTGGATGGTGGGCCGTGGATGCAGTTCAAGAATCCTCGCACCGGCAAGGACATCGTGGTGAAGGACGTCATCGCCGACGCCATGCTGCAGCAGATCCTGCTGCGCCCGGCCGAGTACGACGTGATCGCGACCCTCAACCTCAACGGCGACTACCTGTCCGATGCCCTGGCGGCTGAGGTTGGGGGGATCGGTATTGCTCCGGGCGCCAACCTGTCCGATTCGGTGGCGATGTTCGAGGCGACCCACGGCACTGCACCGAAATACGCTGGCCTGGACAAGGTGAATCCGGGCTCGGTGATTCTTTCCGCCGAAATGATGCTCCGCCACATGGGTTGGGGCGAGGCTGCGGACCTGATCATCAAGGGTGTGAACGGTGCCATTGCGGCGAAGACCGTCACCTACGACTTCGAGCGTCTGATGGACGGTGCCAAGCTGCAGTCCTGTTCCGAATTTGGTGACGCCATCATCACGCACATGTAATTGTTAAGGCGTGCAACAAAAAAAAGGCCGGTCAAGTTGACCGGCCTTTTTGTTTTTCAGCTTTCAGAGTCAGGCTTCGACGGCGCTGCCTTTGGCAATAGCAACTGCAGCGGTGCCATGGGTATCGCTGGTCGCCGTGACAGGGCTGATATTCACGGCATGCAGACCCTTCGGGCCCTGGATAATGTCGAAGCTTACCGGTTGGCCAGCTTTGAGGGTCTTGTAGCCCTCCATCTGGATCGCCGAGTAATGGGCGAACAGGTCCTCATCTCGGCCTTCAGCGAGGATAAATCCATACCCCTTGGCGTTGTTGAACCACTTGACCTTACCGCTAACCATGCTGATATCCCTCTGCAAAGGACTCCATCACTGGAGTATCATCCACTACGACCCCGCGCCATGCCCGACCGGGCGGACGAAGGTGCGGAACCCTTGATACCCGTAGGTGGGTATCCCTTGTTTGTAACACCCTTTTGCCTTTAGTCAAGGCGATGCGGCGACCGGCTGAGAGGCGGGTCAAACTCCATGGGGCGTTCCTTTCCATCGGCCAAGAAGCTTTTTCCAGCATGCATGCAAGCAGCCAGATTCGACTAACATTCAATCAGGATCGACCCGAGCACATTGGTGGTGGTGATGCCGGCTTGGTGCTCCAGGAAGCCAAGCCGGCTCTGAAAGCGCCATCCATGTACAAGGTTGTGATGTTCAATGATGACTACACGCCGATGGACTTCGTGGTCGAGGTGCTGGAAACCATCTTCAATCTGGATCGTGAAGTGGCGACGCGGGTCATGCTGACCGTCCATACCGAAGGGCGGGCTGTGTGTGGTGTGTATACGCGCGATATTGCTGAGACCAAGGCTATGCAGGTGAATCAATACGCGAGAGAGAGTCAGCATCCGCTGCTCTGTGAGATCGAGAAGGACGGTTAATCCGGCCACTTGGGTATGAGGTGAAGCTATGTTGAACCGCGAGCTCGAAGTCACCCTCAATCTTGCCTTCAAGGAAGCACGCGCAAAACGTCATGAGTTCATGACGGTCGAGCACTTGCTGCTGGCCCTGTTGGACAACGATGCTGCTTCCGCCGTCCTCCGCGCCTGCGGCGCTAATTTGGATAAGCTCCGGCGTGACCTTCAGGAGTTCATCGACTCCACCACGCCGCTGATTCCGCAGCATGATGAGGATCGTGAAACCCAGCCGACGCTTGGCTTTCAGCGTGTCCTGCAGCGTGCGGTCTTCCATGTACAGAGTTCTGGCAAGCGTGAAGTCACCGGGGCCAACGTGCTGGTCGCTATCTTCAGTGAGCAGGAGAGCCAGGCTGTCTTCCTGCTCAAGCAGCAGAGCGTCGCCCGTATCGATGTAGTCAACTACATTGCCCATGGTATCTCCAAGGTGCCTGGGCATGGCGAGCAGCACGAAAGCGAGCAGGAAATGCAGGATGAGGAAGGTGGAGAGTCTTCTTCGGCAGGTCATCCGCTCGACGCTTATGCCAGTAACCTGAATGAGCTTGCTCGCCAAGGGCGCATTGATCCGCTTGTAGGGCGCGAGCAAGAGGTCGAGCGCGTTGCGCAGATATTGGCGCGTCGTCGCAAGAACAACCCGTTGCTGGTCGGTGAGGCTGGTGTTGGCAAGACCGCCATCGCCGAGGGGCTTGCCAAGCGAATCGTGGACAGCCAGGTGCCGGAATTGCTGGCTGATAGTGTCGTCTACTCATTGGATCTCGGTGCGTTGCTGGCCGGGACGAAGTACCGTGGCGACTTCGAGAAGCGCTTCAAGGCGCTGCTGAACGAGCTGCGCAAGCGCCCCCATGCAATCCTGTTCATCGATGAGATTCACACCATCATTGGTGCAGGGGCAGCATCCGGAGGGGTGATGGATGCATCCAATCTTCTCAAGCCTCTTCTGTCTTCTGGTGAGATTCGCTGCATCGGCTCGACGACCTTCCAGGAGTTCCGCGGCATTTTCGAGAAGGATCGGGCGCTAGCTCGGCGCTTCCAGAAAGTTGATGTGGTCGAGCCTTCCGTCGAGGACACCATTGGCATCCTTAAAGGGCTCAAGCCGCGCTTCGAGCAGCACCACCACATCGAGTACAGCGATGAGGCGCTGCGCGCTGCGGCAGAGCTGGCGGCTCGTTACATCAACGATCGGCACATGCCTGACAAGGCCATTGATGTGATCGATGAGGCGGGCGCCTACCAGCGCCTTCAGCCGGAAGAGAAGCGCGTGGCTCGGATCGAAGTGGCTCAGGTGGAAGATATCGTCGCGAAGATCGCACGCATTCCGCCCAAGCATGTCACCAGTTCCGACAAGGAGCTGCTGCGCAATCTCGAGCGTGACCTCAAGCTCACCGTCTTCGGTCAGGATGCTGCCATCGATTCGCTGTCAACGGCCATCAAGCTCTCCCGTGCCGGTTTGAAGTCCCCGGACAAGCCGGTCGGTTCCTTCCTGTTCGCCGGTCCTACCGGTGTGGGCAAGACCGAGGTCGCGCGCCAGCTGGCGAAAGCGCTGGGGATCGAACTTGTGCGCTTCGACATGTCCGAATACATGGAGCGGCACACCGTCTCGCGTCTCATCGGTGCGCCTCCCGGCTACGTCGGGTTCGATCAGGGCGGGTTGTTGACCGAGGCCATCACCAAGATGCCCCACTGTGTGCTCCTGCTGGATGAGATCGAGAAGGCGCATCCCGAGGTCTTCAACCTGCTGCTGCAGGTCATGGACCACGGCACTCTCACGGACAACAACGGGCGCAAGGCTGATTTCCGCAACGTGATCGTGATCATGACCACCAACGCGGGCGCCGAGACTGCTGCGCGAGCGTCCATCGGTTTCACCCAGCAGGACCACTCGTCCGATGCGATGGAGGTGATCAAGAAGAGCTTTACGCCCGAGTTCCGCAATCGCCTGGACACCATCATTCAGTTCGGTCGGCTGTCGATGGAGACCATCAAGAGCGTGGTCGACAAATTCCTCACCGAATTGCAGGCCCAGTTGGAGGACAAGCGTGTCCAGCTGGTTGTCAGTGACGAGGCGCGGGAATGGCTCGGGGAGCGCGGCTATGACGTGCAGATGGGGGCTCGCCCCATGGCTCGTCTGATCCAGGACAAGATCAAGCGCCCGTTGGCAGAAGAAATCCTGTTTGGTGAGTTGGCCGATCACGGCGGCGTGGTGCACGTCGATGTGAAGGGTGATGAGCTGGCCTTCGAGTTCGAGACGACGGCCGAGATGGCCTGATAGTCAGGCAAACGAAAAAGCCCGGCGATTGCCGGGCTTTTTTCTGGATCTGATCAGCGAGCGCGGTAGGTGATGCGGCCTTTGCTCAGATCATAGGGAGTCAGCTCGACGCGAACTTTGTCACCGGTCAGGATGCGGATGTAGTTCTTGCGCATCTTGCCGGAAATGTGCGCGGTGACGACGTGCCCGTTTTCCAACTCCACGCGGAACATGGTGTTGGGTAGGGTGTCGACGACAGTGCCTTCCATTTCGAAGCTGTCTTCTTTCGACATGCAGTAGAGCCCTCGGAATCAAAGAATGGCCGGGTGCAATCGGCGCCTGGCAAAAACGGCGTGCATTGTGCCCGAAAATGCCACCGCTCGCCAAGGGCTTCAGGTCAGAGTGACCCAGCGCTGATTCACGAAGAGCTCGATTGGACGGTACTGGGTCTTGTAATTCATCTTGCGGCAGTTCTTGATCCAGTATCCGAGATAGACCGCCTCAAGGCCCAGGCGGAGGGTTTCGCCGATCTGCCAGAGGATCGCGAAGCGGCCCAGGCTGCGCCGTTCTTCCGAGGGGTCATAGAAGGTGTAAACGGCGGAAAGACCGTTTGGCAGGACGTCGGTGACGGCTACAGCGATGAGGCGTCCCTGCAGGCGGAACTCGAAGAAGCGGCAGAATGAAAGATCGCGGACCAGGAAGGTCGAGAACTGGTCGCGGCTCGGAGGGTACATGTCACCGTCGGCATGGCGTTCCTCGATGTAGCGCACGTAGAGCGCGTAGTACTCCTCCGTGAAGGAGGGTTTCACTCCGCGTACTTCGATGTCCGCGTTCCGCTTGAGGATGCGGCGCTGCTGGCGATCGGGGCTGAACGGTGCGGCAGGAATGCGGGCAGGAATGCAGGCAGTGCAGCGTTGGCAGTGGGGGCGGTACAGGTGGTCTCCGCTGCGGCGGAAACCCATTTCCGAAAGTTCGGCATAGACGTCCACATCCATGGGCTGGCTGGGGTCGAGGAACAGCGTGGTGGCCTGCTCCCCGGGCAGATAGCTGCATGGGTGTGGCTGAGTGGCATAGAACTTCAAACGGGCCAGCTCGGTCATGGCGGAACCTCGGAAAAGCCTTCCGCAAGTGTATGTCAGGGTTGGCGACTCGCCTAGGCAGCGGTCCAGTTGGCGGTGTTCGGCTGGTCGAGGTACAGCTGAAGGTAGCGGGCGTACTCGCTGCGGGGGATGGCGTAGGCGCCCAGACTCTGGAGGTGCGAGGTGGGCATCTGGCAATCGATCAATACGAACCCCCATTTGACGAGGTGGGTGGCCAGCGTGGCGAAGCCGACCTTCGAAGCATTGTCTGCCCGGCTGAACATGGACTCGCCAAAGAACAGCTTGCCAATGGCCAGGCCATAGAGGCCGCCCACCAGTTCACCGTTCAGCCTGACTTCCACCGAGTGGGCAAAGCCCCTCTGGTGCAGCTCGATATAGGCCTGTTGCATGGCGTCGGTGATCCATGTTCCGTCGGCATAGCTGCGAGGGCCTGCGCACCCCTGGATCACGGCTGCGAAGTCCGTGTCGAAGCTCACTTGGAACCTGCCCTGGCGAAGGATTTTCGCCAGGCTGCGTGATACGTGAACTTCGTGGGGGGATAGGACGGTGCGTGGGTCGGGCGACCACCAGAGTGGTGGCTGCCCCTCCTGGAACCAGGGGAAGCAACCGTGGCGATAGGCAGCGAGGAGGCGCTCAGCGCTCAGGTCGCCGCCTGCTGCGAGCAAGCCGTTGGGCTCACGCAGTGCGCGCTCCAGGGGAGGGAAGTCACAGGTGTCGCGATTGAGCCAGGTCAGCATGGAAGGGGAGGGCGGCATGGCCGCCCGGCCTCGTCGTCAGTGGCTGTCGTCGAGGAACTTCTCGGCGTCCAGGGCTGCCATGCAGCCTGCGCCGGCCGAGGTGATTGCCTGGCGATAGACGTGGTCGGCTACGTCGCCGGCGGCAAAGACGCCCTCGATGCTGGTCGCCGTGGCATTGCCCTCTGAGCCACCACGGATCACCAGGTAGCCGTCGCGCATTTCCAGTTGGCCCTGGAAAAGATCAGTGTTCGGTTTGTGGCCGATAGCAATGAATACGCCTGCCAACTGCAGTTCCTGGGTCGTGCCGTCTTTCGTGCTCTTCAGGCGTACGCCGGTAACGCCAGTCTTGTCGCCCAGGACTTCATCCAGGGTCTGGTTCCAGTGCAGGCGGACGTTGCCGTTGGCTGCCTTCTCGAAGAGCTTGTCCTGCAGGATTTTCTCCGAGCGCAGCTTGTCGCGGCGATGGATCAGGTGTACTTCCTTGGCGATGTTGGACAGGTAGAGCGCCTCTTCGACGGCGGTATTGCCGCCGCCAACCACGCAAACAACCTGGTTGCGATAGAAGAAGCCGTCGCAGGTGGCGCAGGCCGAAACCCCCTTGCCGGCAAAGGCTTCCTCGGACGGAAGGCCAAGATACTGGGCGGACGCGCCCGTAGCGATGATCAGTGCGTCGCAGCTGTAGATGCCACTGTCGCCCTTGAGGATGAAGGGGCGTTGCTGCAACTCAGCGGTGTGGATGTGGTCGTAGAGGATCTCGGTGTCGAAGCGCTCGGCATGTTTCTGCATGCGCTCCATCAGTGCGGGGCCGGTAAGCCCTTCGACGTCGCCGGGCCAGTTGTCCACCTCAGTGGTGGTGGTCAGTTGCCCGCCGGGCTGGATGCCGGTGATGACGGTAGGCTTGAGGTTGGCGCGTGCAGCATACACGGCGGCGGTATAACCGGCTGGGCCGGAGCCCAGGATAATCAGACGTGAATGCTTGACGTCGCTCATAAAAAGGCCTCATAAGTCTTTGTCACAAAAGAGAATGCATGCTCCAATTGAGCACTGCGCAAGACGCTGCGGGCTATGCTACACCGAAGCAGGAAGCGTCAGCAAAACGCACCCGCAGCGCCGTGTGCGCTGTGGCGTCCGAGCGTTAAACCCGTACAATGGGCATCCTTTTCGCCCCTGATCGAATCTTGGACGCGCCAATGGCGCAGGAAACCAGGCGTTTGAAGAATTCCACCCCCTCTGCCCAGATTCCAGTCTGGCGACAGCAATTGCACTCCCGCTTGAAAGAGGGAGCGCTGATTGCTCTGGGCGCCCTGTGCCTCTATCTCTGGATGGCGCTCCTCACCTACGACTCCGCCGATCCGGGCTGGACCCACACCAGCAACGTCGAGCAGGTCCAGAATGCTGCCGGTCGCCTGGGTGCCTGGTCTGCTGACATCCTGTTCATGGCGCTGGGCTACTTCGCTTATGTCTTCCCGTTGCTGTTGGGGATCAAGACACTGCAGGTCTTCCGCCATCGTCACCAGCCCATCGACTGGAGCGGCTGGTTGTTCTCCTGGCGGCTGATCGGTCTGGTCTTCCTGGTGCTGGCCGGCGCCGCGCTGGCTGATATCCACTTCCAGGACAGCGTTGGCATGCCGGCTTCTGCCGGTGGCGCGCTGGGTGAGAGCCTGGCTCATCTCTCGGTCAATGCGTTGAACGTGCAGGGCAGTACGCTGCTGTTCTTCGCCCTGTTTCTGTTCGGCCTCACCGTGTTCACCGACCTGTCCTGGTTCAAAGTGATGGACCTGACCGGCAAGATCACCCTCGATCTGGTGGAGTTGATCCAGAGCCTGATCACCCGTTGGTGGAACGCCCGTATGGAGCGCAAGCAACTGGTGGCCAAGCTCCGTGAGGTCGATGACCGTGTCACCGAGGTCGCGGCTCCGGTCGTCAAGGACACCCGCGAGCAGGCCAAGGTCAAGGAGCGGCTGATCGAGCGTGAGGAGTCCCTTGCCAAGCACATGACCGAGCGGGAAAGCCGTCCGGCGCCCACCATCGCGCCGCCGCCACCGCCCAAACCTGCCGAACCCAGCAAACGCGTCCAGAAGGAAAAGCAGGTCCCGCTGTTCATCGACAGTGCCGTGGAGGGAACCTTGCCGCCCATCTCCCTGCTCGACGCTGCCGAGAAGAAGCAGAAGAGCTTCTCGCCGGAGTCGCTCGAGGCCATGTCGCGCCTGCTGGAGATCAAGCTGAAGGAGTTCGGCGTCGAGGTCATGGTGGAGTCCGTTCACCCGGGCCCGGTGATCACCCGCTTCGAAATCCAGCCGGCGGCCGGTGTCAAGGTCAGCCGCATTTCCAACCTGGCGAAAGACCTGGCGCGATCCCTGGCGGTCATCAGCGTGCGCGTGGTCGAGGTCATTCCCGGCAAGACCACCGTCGGTATCGAGATCCCCAACGAAGACCGGCAGATCGTGCGCTTCTCCGAAGTGCTGTCGTCCACCGAATACGACGACGCCAAGTCGCCGGTCACACTGGCCCTGGGGCATGACATCGGCGGTCGGCCGGTCATCGCCGACCTCGCCAAGATGCCTCACCTGCTGGTGGCCGGTACTACCGGCTCCGGTAAGTCGGTGGGCGTGAACGCCATGATCCTGTCGATTCTCTTCAAGTCCACGCCGGAGCAGGCGCGGATGATCATGATCGACCCCAAGATGCTCGAACTCTCCATCTACGAGGGAATCCCGCACCTGCTCTGTCCTGTGGTGACAGACATGAAGGAGGCGGCCAATGCCCTGCGCTGGAGCGTTGCCGAGATGGAGCGCCGCTACAAGCTGATGGCCGCGATGGGCGTGCGTAACCTGGCGGGCTTCAACCGCAAGGTGAAGGACGCTGAAGAGGCCGGAACACCGCTGCCCGACCCGCTTTATCGTCGCGAGAGCATGGAAGATGAAGCACCCCTGCTGAAGCAGTTGCCCACCATCGTCGTGGTCGTCGACGAATTCGCCGACATGATGATGATCGTCGGCAAGAAGGTTGAAGAGCTCATCGCCCGTATCGCCCAGAAGGCGCGGGCAGCGGGCATCCACCTGATCCTCGCCACCCAGCGTCCGTCGGTGGATGTGATCACCGGCCTGATCAAGGCGAACATCCCCACCCGCATGGCGTTCCAGGTCTCCAGCAAGATCGACTCCCGCACCATCCTCGACCAGGGCGGTGCCGAGCAGCTGCTGGGCCACGGCGACATGCTCTACCTGCCGCCGGGCACCGGCCTGCCTATCCGTGTCCATGGCGCCTTCGTCTCCGACGACGAAGTGCACCGTGTGGTGGAAGCCTGGAAGCTGCGCGGCGCACCCGACTACATCGAAGACATCCTCGCCGGCGTGGAGGAGGGCGGTGGTGCCTCCGGGAGCTTCGAAGGTGGTGAGGGCGGTAGCGAGGGCAGCGAGGATGACCCGCTGTATGACGAAGCTGTACGTTTCGTCACCGAAAGCCGTCGTGCCTCCATCTCGGCAGTCCAGCGCAAGCTGAAGATCGGCTACAACCGCGCTGCCCGGATGATCGAAGCCATGGAGATGGCCGGCGTGGTCACTCCGATGAACTCCAACGGCTCGCGCGACGTGGTCGCTCCCGCGCCGATCCGCGATTAACCCTGAACGGTTCACTCAAGAGGATTCCCATGCGCCTGATCCGCATGCTGCTCGTCGCTGCCCTCGGCTTTGTCGCCTCCCAGGTGCAGGCAGACGACCAGGTGGCCATTTCCCGCCTGACCGAGATGCTCAACAAGGCCCAGACCATCACTGGCCGCTTTTCCCAGCTGACCCTGGACGGCTCTGGCACCCAGCTGCAGGAAACCTCCGGCGAACTCGCGCTCAAGCGTCCCGGTCTGTTCCGCTGGCACACCGATGAGCCCATGGAGCAGCTGCTCGTCTCCAATGGCGAGAAGGTCTGGCTGTATGACCCGGACCTGCAGCAGGTCACCATCCAGACCCTGGACCAGCGCCTGACCCACACCCCGGCCCTGCTGCTGTCCGGTGACGTTTCGAAGATCAGCGAGAACTTCGAGATCACCCACAAGGAAGGCGGTGACGTGGTCGACTTCATCCTCAAGCCCAAGGCCAAGGACACCCTGTTCGACACCCTGCGCCTGTCCTTCCGCAACGGCGTGATCAACGACATGCAACTGATCGACAGCGTCGGCCAGCGCACCAACATCCTGTTTCTCGGGGTGAAGATGAACCAGAAACTCGATGCCGCACAGTTCGACTTCAAGGTCCCCGAAGGCGCCGACGTCATCCAGGAATAACGGAGCCCACCGCCTCCCATGGACCTGTTCCGCAGCGAACCCCTCGCCCAGCCACTGGCCGCGCGCCTGCGCGCCACCACGCTGGACGAGTACGTCGGGCAGGAGCACCTCCTGGCGCCGGGCAAGCCCCTGCGGGAGGCCCTGGAGCAGGGCGCGCTTCACTCGATGATCTTCTGGGGGCCGCCCGGGGTGGGCAAGACCACCCTGGCCAAGCTCCTGGCCCAGGTCAGCGATGCGCATTTCGAGACCATCTCCGCCGTGCTCTCGGGCGTGAAGGAGATTCGCCAGTCCGTCGAGATGGCCCGCCAGCAGGCCGCTCAATATGGTCGGCGCACCATCCTTTTCGTCGATGAAGTGCACCGCTTCAACAAGTCCCAGCAGGATGCGTTCCTTCCCTACGTGGAAGACGGCACGCTGATCTTCATCGGCGCCACCACCGAGAACCCCTCCTTCGAGCTGAACAACGCGCTGTTGTCCCGTGCTCGGGTCTACGTGCTCAAGAGCCTCGACGAGCCGGCGATGCGCCGCCTCGTCGGGCGGGCGCTCAATGAGGAGAAGGGGCTGGGCAAACGCAAGCTGAGCCTCTCGGATGAAGCCTTCTCCATTCTCGTCGCGGCGGCGGATGGCGATGGTCGCAGGCTGCTCAACCTGCTGGAGAACGCTGCTGACCTCGCCGAAGATGGCAGCGAGATCGCCCCCGAATTGCTGCAGAACCTGCTGGGCGACAGTCGCCGGCGGTTCGACAAGGGTGGCGAAGCCTTCTACGACCAGATTTCCGCCCTGCACAAATCCGTGCGCGGCTCCAGTCCCGATGGTGCGCTCTATTGGTACGCGCGGATGATCGATGGCGGTTGCGATCCGCTCTACATCGCCCGCCGTGTGGTGCGCATGGCCAGCGAGGACATTGGCAACGCCGATCCTCGAGCGCTCAGCCTGTGCCTCGCCGCCTGGGATGTGCAGGAGCGCCTCGGCAGCCCCGAAGGCGAGTTGGCCGTGGCCCAGGCCATCGTCTACCTGGCTTGCGCACCCAAGAGCAACGCGGTCTACACGGCCTTCAAGGCTGCCATGCGAGACGTGGCCGAGAACGGTTCTCGCGAGGTGCCGCTGCACCTGCGCAACGCGCCGACCAAGCTGATGAAGCAGCTCGGCTATGGCGACGAATACCGCTACGCCCACGACGAGCCCGACGCCTATGCCGCCGGGGAAGACTACTTCCCCGAAGACCTCGAACCGCGTCGTTACTACGAGCCGGTGCCCCGTGGTCTGGAACTCAAGATCCGCGACAAGCTCGAGCACCTCGCTACGCTCGATGCTCGTAGCCCTAGGAAGAGACGCCCATGACGCCACTGCCTTTGCTGCTCTCCGTCTCCCTGGGCGGCGTTGCCGGCACCCTGCTGCGCTTCACTGCGGCCAATTGGGTTTCGGCGCACTGGCCTCGGCACTTCTACCTCGGTACTCTTGCCGTCAATATCGTCGGCTGCCTGCTCATCGGCATCCTCTACGGCCTGTTCCTGCAGCGGCCGGAGGTGCCGATCGAGCTTCGTGCAGGCTTGATCGTCGGATTTCTCGGCGGCCTGACGACGTTTTCTTCGTTTTCCCTCGACACGTTGCGCCTGCTGGAGAGCGGCCAGGTTCCCCTGGCCCTCGGCTATGCGGCAATCAGCGTGCTGGGTGGTCTGCTTGCGACCTGGGCAGGCCTGACTTTGACCAAATTCTGATAGACGGGAACCTCACATGCTCGACTCCAAACTGGTACGCACCCAGACCCAGGACGTGGCCCAGCGCCTCGCCTCCCGTGGCTTCCAACTGGACGTGGCGCGCCTCGAATCCCTGGAAAATCAGCGCAAGGCCGTGCAGACCCGCACCGAGCAGTTGCAGGCCGAGCGCAATGCCCGCTCCAAGTCCATCGGTCAGGCCAAGCAGCGCGGTGAGGACATTGCACCGTTGCTGGCCGATGTGGACCGCATGGGCGGCGAGCTGGAAGAGGGCAAGCGTGAACTCGATCGCATCCAGGCCGAACTGGATGGCCTGCTTCTGACCATCCCCAACATCCCCCACGAGTCCGTTCCGGTGGGCGCGGATGAAGAGGGCAACGTCGAGGTTCGTCGCTGGGGCACCCCGCGAAGCTTCGATTTCGAGATCAAGGACCACGTCGCCCTGGGCGAGCAGCATGGCTGGCTGGACTTCGAAACCGCCGCCAAGCTCTCCGGTGCCCGCTTCGCCCTGCTGCGCGGCCCTATCGCTCGCCTGCACCGTGCCCTGGCTCAGTTCATGATCAACCTGCACACCGGTGATCATGGCTATGAAGAGGCCTACACCCCCTACCTGGTCCAGGCACCCGCGCTACAGGGCACTGGCCAACTGCCGAAGTTCGAGGAAGACCTGTTCAAGATCAGCCGCGAGAACGAGGCCGACTTCTACCTCATCCCCACTGCCGAAGTGTCCCTGACCAACATCGTGGCGGGCGAGATTCTCGACGCCAAGCAACTGCCGCTGAAGTTCGTCGCCCACACCCCGTGCTTCCGCAGCGAGGCGGGCGCATCCGGTCGAGACACCCGCGGCATGATCCGCCAGCACCAGTTCGACAAGGTCGAGATGGTGCAGATCGTCGAGCCGTCCAAGTCCTTCGAGGCCCTGGAGTCCATGACAGGCAACGCCGAGCGCGTGTTGCAACTGCTGGAGCTGCCGTACCGCGTGCTCGCCCTGTGCACCGGTGACATGGGCTTCTCCGCCACCAAGACCTACGACCTCGAAGTCTGGGTGCCGAGCCAGGACAAGTACCGCGAGATTTCCTCCTGCTCCAACTGCGGTGACTTCCAGGCCCGCCGCATGCAGGCGCGCTACCGCAACCCGGAAACCGGCAAGCCGGAGCTGGTCCACACCCTCAACGGCTCCGGCCTGGCCGTAGGCCGGACCCTGGTGGCCGTGCTGGAGAACTACCAGCAGGCGGACGGCAGCATTCGCGTGCCCGAGGTGCTCAAGCCCTACATGGGCGGCATCGACAGCATCGGCTGATTGCCTGCGCCCGCACCGGCGCCTGTCAGCCTGTCCAGCCCGCGTCTCGGCCTCTGCCGACGCGGGCTGTTTCTTCCCGATTCACCCAGGGCTTATCCATGGATTTCCTACCGCTGTTCCATAACCTCCAGGGTCGTCACGTGCTTGTCGTCGGGGGCGGAGAGATCGCCCTGCGCAAGGCGCGCCTGCTGGCGGACGCCGGCGCCTGCCTGCGGGTGGTGGCGCCGGAGATCGACAGCCAACTGGTGGCATTGGTCGAGCAGTCCCATGGGCTGGTGCATCGCCGAGGGTACGCCTCGGGTGATCTGGAGGGTGCGGTACTGGCCATTGCCGCCACCGATGACGAGCCGCTCAACGCGCAGATTTCCCGCGATGCCCAGGCGCGTGGCGTGCCGGTCAACGTGGTGGATGCGCCGGCCCTGTGCAGCGTGATCTTCCCTGCCATCGTCGACCGCTCGCCGCTGATCGTCGCGGTGTCCAGTGCGGGGGATGCGCCCGTCCTGGCCCGGCTGATCCGCGCCAAGATCGAGACCTGGATCCCGTCTGCCTATGGCCAGTTGGCCGGCCTGGCCAAGCGCTTCCGCCAGCAGGTCAAGAAACTGTTCCCCGACGTGCAGCAGCGCCGGGTGTTCTGGGAGGACGTCTTCCAGGGGCCGATCGCCGAGCGCGTGCTCTCTGGGCAGCCTGCCGAAGCCGAGCGAATGCTTGCCGAGCGGGTCGCGGGCGGTGCGCCCAAGCCTCTGGGCGAGGTGTACCTGGTGGGGGCTGGCCCGGGCGATCCGGACCTGCTCACCTTCCGCGCCCTGCGGCTGATGCAGCAGGCGGATGTGGTGCTCTACGACCGCCTGGTGGCCGAGCCCATCATCGAGATGTGCCGGCGTGACGCCGAGCGGATCTACGTGGGCAAGCGCCGTGCGGACCACGCCGTCCCCCAGGACCAGATCAACCGCCTGCTCATCGACCTGGCCAAGCAGGGCAAGCGGGTGCTGCGGCTGAAAGGCGGCGACCCGTTCATCTTCGGCCGGGGTGGCGAGGAGATCGGCGAACTCGCGGCCCATGGCATCCCCTTCCAGGTGGTGCCGGGCATCACCGCTGCCTCCGGTTGCGCCGCTTACGCCGGCATCCCGCTGACCCATCGTGACCATGCCCAGTCGGTGCGCTTCGTCACCGGGCACCTGAAGGACGGCAGCAGCGACCTGCCCTGGGCTGACCTGACTTCGCCCGGCCAGACGCTGGTGTTCTACATGGGGTTGGTGGGGCTGCCCATCATCTGCGAGCAGTTGGTGCGCCATGGCCGCTCAGCGGATACACCGGCTGCGCTTGTGCAGCAGGGCACCACCCGCAACCAGCGGGTGTTCACCGGCACCTTGGGCAGTCTGCCGCAACTGGTGGCCGAGCACGACGTCCACGCGCCGACGCTGGTGATCGTCGGCGAGGTGGTCAAACTGCGTGATCAGCTTGCCTGGTTCGAAGGCGCTCAGGCGGACTGAGCGATGCCGCGCCCCGGCAGGTGATCGCGGGCGTGGGTACTCAGCGGCTCGAGTTCGGGACCGAGGGGGATGATCCCGGTCGGATTGATGGTCCGGTGGCTTGCGTAGTAGTGGCCCTTGATATGGGTGAGGTCCACCGTCTCCGCAATCCCCGGCCATTGGTACAGCTCCCGCAACCAGCCTGAAAGATTGGGATAGTCCGCCAGGCGCTTGAGGTTGCACTTGAAGTGCCCGTGGTAGACCGCGTCGAAGCGGATAAGGGTGGTGAACAGCCGCCAATCGGCCTCGGTGAGGTGCTGGTCCGCCAGGTAGCGGGACTCAGCCAGTCGCGCCTCCAGGGCATCCAGCTCCCCGAACAGCGTCGTCACCGCCTCTTCATAGGCCGTCTGGGTAGTGGCGAAGCCGGCCCGGTAGACACCGTTGTTCACCGCCGAGTAGATGCGCTCGTTCCAGGCGTCGATATCGGCCCGCAGCGGGGCAGGGTAGAGGTCGAGCGTGTTGCCGGTCAGTTCATCGAAGGCGCTGTTGAACATCCGGATGATCTCGGATGACTCGTTGCTGACGATCCGCTGCTGCTGCGTGTCCCAGAGTACCGGCACGGTCACTCGGCCGCTGTAGGTCGGGTCTTCCCGGGTATAGAGCTGGTGCAGGAAATCCAGGCCATGGAGCGCGTCGCCGGTTGAGCCCTGTGCCCGTTCGAAGGTCCAGCCGTTTTCCCGCATCAGCCAGCTCACCACCGATACGCCGACCAGCGATTCCAGCCCTTTCAGGCGACGCACGATCAGGGTGCGGTGGGCCCAAGGGCACGCCAGGGATACGTAGAGGTGGTAGCGCCCGGACTCCGCCTTGAAGCCGCCGACACCACTCGGGCCTGGCTCGCCGTCACGGGTGATCCAGTTGCGGCGCCGGGCGTCCTCGCGCTTGAAGCGCCCATCGCCGGACGTGTCGTACCAGGTGTCGTGCCATGTGCCGTCGACCAGCAATCCCATTGTCCTGACCTCGTTGAAATGCGAGGCGCCAGTCTAGAGGCGATGAGGCGGGCAGAGGGATGAAGAATCCGGGTTCAGGTTATCGACGGTATCGATGGATTGCGCTGCGCCCACAGTCGCTCGGCCTCGGCAAATGCTGCGTCCCGGTCGTGGTCCAGGCCGCGCAGGGCGAGCGCCATGGTGGCCGTGACAGCCAACTGGCCGTAGCTGTCGTCCCGGCTTCCGTGCCATAGGCCCAGCAACTGGTCGACGGCCAGGCGCTCAGGCTTCACATGGCGCAGTGCGGAAAGCGCCGGCCATTCCTCGTCCCATACCTCGCTATCGCGGGTACCGAACAGGGTGCAGGCGCTGTCGGGGTTGACCTCGATCTCGCCACCTTCGCCCTTGATCACCACCGAGGTGTCGCCCAGCAGGCGGCTCGCCTCGCGATGCACGGCCTGGTAGCCCGGGTGGAAGATGCTCTGCAGGCCGCAGCGGGCCTGGAGCGGGTTCAGCACGCGCGCGAGTGAGTGGATGGGCGAGCGCAGCCCGAGCACGTTGCGCAGGTCGATCATCCGTTGCAGGCGCGGCGCCCAGGCCCCCAGGGAAATGAAGGCGATGTTGTGACGGGCCAGTGCGGCTTCGACAGCCGACCAGTCTGCGCAGTCGGGAATGCCCAGGCACTCCAGGTACTGTTCCGTATAGACCCGCCCGGCCGTGTGCAGGCC
This sequence comes from Pseudomonas sp. 1D4, assembly GCF_001728925.1. Lineage (NCBI taxonomy): Bacteria > Pseudomonadati > Pseudomonadota > Gammaproteobacteria > Pseudomonadales > Pseudomonadaceae > Pseudomonas > Pseudomonas sp. 1D4. The sequence goes on along the minus strand of NZ_LXJQ01000015.1, from coordinate 28,916 downwards.
GCCACCGTGCAGCAGGATGCGGTACCCACCCTGGGCCAGGGCCTTGGCCGCCAGGAGGAACCAGGGGTGATGGCGTTTCTTGCCCGCATAGCTGGGCCAATCCAGGTCGATTGGCAGGCGAGGGGCGTCATTGCGTGCGCGGAAGGCTTCGGTGAAACCCGCCAGTTCTTCGGCGCTTTCCTCCTTGTGCCGCAGCAGCATCAGGAAGGCGCCGAGCTGGGCCTCTTCCACTTCGCCGTCCAGCAGCATGCCCATGGCATCGCGAGCTTCATCCCGGGTCAGGCCACGGGCGCCGCGTTTACCTTTGCCGAGGATGCGGACGAACTGGGCGAACGGGTGTTCGGTCGGGGCTGCGGGCGTCATAGGCAATTCGTCGGTCGGGGCAGGCCGGCGAGCTTGGCGGCAAGCTTGGCAGGAGCGCCCTTGAAGAGGTGATTGAGGTGCAGGCTGTTGCCCTTTTCCGGGCCCAGCTTCTGGGCGACGTACTTGATCAGCGGGCGATTGGCCGGTGACAACTGGAACTCGTCGTAGAAGGCGCGCAACAGCTCGAGGATTTCCCAATGGGCTGGTGTCAGTACCAGTTCCTCCCTGCGGGCCAGCGCTTCGGCGACGGCCGGGCTCCAGTCGGAGAGGTTTTCCAGGTAGCCGTCCTTGTCCAGTGCAAGGCTGCGGCCGTCATGCTCCAGGGTGTTCATAGCCAGCTGTTCACCTTGTCGTAGTCCAGGCACAGCGCCACGAAGCGCGGGTAGTCCAAAGCTGTGCAGTGGCTGGGAAGGTCGGTTGGAGCACGGGCCAGGATGTCTTCCTCCAAGGCGAACAGCGCCACTTGGGCAGGGAGCTGGTCCAGCTTCAGCCTGGGGGCGGAGCCTTGGCGCAGGGCCTGGACCGCCTCGCCCGTCAGCAGCAGGGCATCGCCCGGGCTGAGCACGCGCAGGCAACTGGCAAAGCGGCTGTCGCCGAACGGTGAGTGGGAAAGGATATGCAGCGTACTCATCAGAGGGTCACCACCAGGTCATGGCGTGCGATGAGGGCGCGCAGCGCCTCGTCGTCCAGTGGCTGGGCAGGCAGAGCCAGGTGCGAAGCATCCAGTCCGCGTTCCTGCAGGCTGTAGGTGCAGGCGAACAGATCCTCGATCCCGAACAGCGGCAAGGCCTGCAGGTTGGCGCTGAGGTCTTTCTGCTGAATATGGTGGGGCGCCTGGTCAGGCGTTAGTTGGAAGACGCCGTCATCCATGAACAGCATGGCCAGCGGCAGATCGAAGGCACCACCGGCCAGCGCGATATCCAGCGCCTCGCGGGCGCTGGGGCCAGAGCCTGGCGCGCGACGGCTGATGATGAGCATGGACTTGGCCATCAGTCCCCCCCGAAGCAGACCAGCCGGTCTGCCAGTTGAGCGGCTTCGTGCAACTGCCCGAGGCCCGAAAGTGACCACTCATCCGCCAGGTTGGCCGCCTCTCGGCCGTACCGCGCCGCCTCCTCGGCATTCAGCACGCCCCGGCGCAACGCAGCGGCGATGCACACCACGCCGTCCAGTTGATGAGCCGCGACCAGCGCCTGCCATTCCCGCGCCGTATCGGTTTCATCCTGTGGTGCGACGATGTTGGCCGAGGCGCTGTGCACGCCGTCCTGGTAGAGGAACAGCCGCACCACTTCATGTCCGGCCGCGAGCACGGCGTCGGTGAAGCGCAGCGCCCGGCGAGAGGCTGGCGAGTGGGGCGGGGAGAAGAGGGCGATAGCGAATTTCATGGAGCAGATCGTCTTGAATGCAGGACGCCATGATAAGGCTTGGGCCGTCGTTTTGCAGGCAAGAAAAAGCCCGCCGAAGCGGGCTTTCCTTGAGGCTGCTGGATCAGTCGTCGCCGCTCATCACACCAATGATTTGCAGCAGGCTGACGAACAGGTTGTAGATCGACACGTACAGGCTGATGGTTGCCATGATGTAGTTGCGCTCGCCGCCGTGGATGATCGCACTGGTCTGGAACAGGATGCAGACCGAGGAGAACACCACGAAGCCAGCGCTGATCGCCAATTGCAGGCCGCTGATGTCGAAGAAGAAGCTGGCCAGCATGGCGCCGATCAGGACGAAGAACCCGGCGGTGATGAAACCGCCCAGGAAGCTCATGTCCTTGCGGGTGGTCAGCACATAGGCCGACAGGCCGAAGAACACCAGCGCCGTCATGGCGAACGCCGAGGCCACCACTTCACCGCCGTTGGGCATGCCCAGGTAGCGGTTGAGGATGGGGCCGAGGGTGTAGCCCATGAAGCCGGTCAGGGCGAAGGTGGACAGCAGGCCCCAGGCGGAATTGCGCAGCTTCACGGTCAGGAAGAACAGACCGTAGAACCCCAGCAGCACCACGAAGATGCTCGGGTAGCCGACGCGCATTTGCTGCGCGACATAGGCGACCAGGCCGCTGAAGGCCAGGGTCAGCGCCAGAAGGCCATAGGTGTTGCGCAGCACCCGGCTGACTTCGAGGTCGCCGGCCTGCGCCTGGCTGATTGCGTAATCGTGATCGCTCATTTGCATGACTCCTGCAAGGTTGTATGGTCCGTGACCGCAGTCGGGCGAAATGATAACAGAGCACACGAACGTCCCACGTGACAGAGTTTGACAGCGTGTTGCGTTCGGGTACTATTGCCGCCCGCAAATGCGGAAGTGTGGCCGAGTGGTTGAAGGCAGCGGTCTTGAAAACCGCCGACGGGAAACTGTCCGTGAGTTCGAATCTCACCGCTTCCGCCATATTCAAAGCCCTGATTTATCAGGGCTTTTTCATTTTCTGGCGCCGGCTGACGCTCGCCGGCAGGCTGTGAGAATCAGGGCGAGTCCCAGAATAAACGGGGTGCAGTCCCAAAACTCACAGCTATTTTGCCGGCTTGGCGATCGCTCCTCGCCTGACGTAGACGGTCTTCGTGATCTCCTCTTCAGTGTGTCCCAGGAGGCGGCTGGCCTCCTTCAGGTCGTTGATTTCGGTCGCGGCCTTCGGCCTGATGTCCTTGAACTGGAATTCACGGATCAGCGCCCCCAACTCCGGGTCACCGGCTTCGATCGCAGCTTTCTGAGCGGCCTCCCGTGCCGCCTCCCACCGGTCCCTCAACATGCTCGGGCTAACGTGCCGCCCTCTGTCGCTGAGGATCAGGTACGGGCTGCCGAAGCCTTCATTGCGCGCCAGGATTCGGGCCACCAGCACGCCCAGACTTGTCAGCACCCCGTCGATCTTCATCAACACGCGCACCTTGTGGCCCGTCTTCCCTTGCTTGACCTCGAAGTAGTCGCCGTCGATGTCGGTTTTCCGCATCATGATGACGTCTGCCGGGCGCTGTCCGGTGAGATAGGCGAGGTCCATAGCGTCCCGGAGCTCGGGAACAGCCCTGGCATACACCGCATCCCACACCGCGTCCTTGGCGTAGTAGTCCCGAGGTTTCTCCCTGTTCTTGCGCACCCCGCGGCAGGGGTTCTCCTTCGTCGTGAGCCCCCATTCCCGGGCGATGTTGAACACATGCGATAGCGTCGCGATCTCCCTGTTGGCGCGGACTTTTGCTGATCGGCCGTCTCGGTACTGGGCGATCATCGCCGGGGTCAGCGCGTCGATCGGAGCCTCATCGAATACGATCCGGAGCTGCTTGATCTCCTTCTTGTTGTCCTCTTGGGTGCGGGGCGCCTTCTTCGGCACGATATCCCGGAGGTAGCGATCGAAGATCGCACCCATGATCCGCAGATCCTTGGGCTTCTCCGTGGCCTCGAACTCGGCCCACTTGATGCGGGCCATGTCCAGGTCGTTGCCAAGGAACACGTCTTTGCCGTCTGAGCCGCGGTAGTAGTAGGCGACCCAGACGTCTCCGTTCTTCCGCTTGCGCCGCCGGACATAGAGGTTCGGCGGCAGCTTGCGGTTCTCTCTGTTGCGGGGGCGCATTTCAATTCATCCGTGTGAAGTCGGGAGTCCAGGCGGGCGTCGGCAGGGGCGGCGGCTGCAGTCCATTGACGACCTGGACCAGACCGAGCTTCATGCGCGCGTACTGGCGCCCCACCAGGGGGCGTCCGCCACGGCTCTCGACGAAATGCCAGTGGCGTTCTCGAAGCCAGCGGCGCTGCCAGCCGCGGGCCTTGTAGCCGGTAATCTCGGCCAACTCTTCGTCGGACAGGATTTCGCTTTCCATGGGAGGTCCTCCCCGCCGGCGTGACCGGCAGGTTGTAATGGAAGTGGTGTCAGCTGTGAGTCTTGATCGGCGCTAGGTTGGGCTGTGTGATGGTCTTGGCGGCGATCGTTCGGATACCGCACTGGACGGCGCAGGCACGCTCCAGAGTTGCGCCGGCGGAGTCGATCCAACCAGGGAGCAGGGCGATGGTGTCGCAGCCCAGCAGCGCCTGGATGTCCACCTTCATGCAGATGTGGCGGGGTGTACCGGGTGGGTTCAGCTCGGCTGGGTTCTCGACCTGGTAGCCCAGGGCGCGCAGGCGAGCGGCCTCGGCGTTGAAAGCCGGACGGTTCTCGTCGGGCAGGCCGGACATCGGGCCTGAGAGGTAGATGCGCTTCATTACGGCAACACCTCCTCGGCGATCTGCAGGGCATGTTCGATAGAGGTCGCCTTGATGCGGGTCCAACCATTCCCCCAGCCCCTGGTCAGCCCTCCCTGATCGACGAAGACTTCGCCGTGCTTCGCAAACACTTTCCTACCGGCATTGCGGTGAACGAAGTACGTCTCGTTGTCGATGGGATCCTCGGCTCGGTCGTGCTCGATTGCCTTGTCGAGCGGGGCAGAGCGCCAGTCCGGCCAGGTGCGAGCCTCGTTCCTCGTCTGCTTGGCGACCAAGGCGTCGATGATCTGCGCGGGCGTGGCACCGGAGCGCCAGGCGCCGTCCAGGGCCAGGATGACGACATCGATCCATTCGGACAGGTCGCCCGGGCTGGCCTCGATCTCCTTGAGTTCCTTGCGGATGTGGTCGACCACGCCTTCGGTGCGGCTGCCGGGGCCGAAAGTGCGCTCGCTGAATTCGCGCTGGCGCTGCAGGTGGGCGGCGAAGTCGAAGGTATCCAGGCGGCCACGGGCGCGGCCCATCTGGTAGGCCTTGTCCTGGAACTCGATAAGGCGATCGTTGGCAGCGTCGAAAAGGGCGTCCATGTAGGAGGAGTGCAGCTTCTCGATGGCGTCCTGATCTTCGGGGTGGTTTTGCGTGGACACGGTTGTTCCCTCCGGCGCAGTGCGCAGAGTCAGGTGATGGGGGTAGGGGATCGGTGTTACTGCGCCGGCGCAGGGGCCGGTGGACGGCAGCGGAGGCAGGTGCAGGTGCCAACCCGCAAGCCGGTGGTGCGGCAGTAGATCGGGGCGTTCATTGGTGCTGGCCGCCTCGCCGTACTTCGCTGCGGAGAGATCCGCAGTAGTTAGCCTGGCGGAACTCGGTGCAGGTCACGATGGTATCGGTTCCATCCTGCCGGTAGACCGGCATGGTGCTGAAGGGCAGCGCGCTGCAGTCGTTGTGGCATTCCGTGCAGTTCTGGCAGCGCGCCCGGCGGGGGTAGTATGTGATTCCGGACTTAGTCACAGCTGCCGCCCTCGCTGTCGACGCCCTCGGTCAGCCCCTTCGCTTCCATGTGGGCCTGCGCTTCTGCAGCGGTGACCGGCTCGAACATGGGGTGGTGCCGGCCATCGTCCGTCACGACCTCAAACTGGTGCGTCTGGAAGAGACCCCCGAGGGTCCAGTTGCAGCCCCTGCCGAGGCCCTTCATCGCCGAGGGGCTGCCGGCGCCGGTGAAGCGGCCCACGCAGGAGAAGGCCAGGTAGGGCTCGACAGCGGCGAGATTGTTGCCCGCACCGGCTGCAAGCAAATCGGCAGCGGACTGGACCGTGCTGCACATCGGGCAGCGGAATGCCGTGTGTTCACGCGGAACACCCTGCGCCTTCATCAGGGCGCGGTACTCGTCCAGGGTTGCGGTTTTCATACATCGTTCTCCGGAATAGGTCCGCCCCGGACGTTCTGCCCGGTGTGACGGATTGGCATGGGATAGAAGGTGTCGCGGAGCGCGGCCTGGCGTGGCCGGCATTGCTGCAGGAGTCGGGAGCCTTCAGGGCGTTGGGGCGAGGTTGTTCAGTAGCCCTCGGAGCACTGGGTGCAGCTCCAGGTAGTCGAGATATGGATCGATGATCTCGTTGCACGGGTTGTGGATGACGTAGCACATGCCGCCGATGATTCGTCCGTGAAAATTCGGAGCCCGGCAAAGCAGTCGGGCTAAGTGGTTGTAGAGCACCTGCAGGTGCTCAGGATCATCAGCGTCGAAGTCGCTGTATCCCAGGAACTCGAAGAGGTTGTCAGGAGCGTCAATGGGGCAGGGGCCACCCCAGCGCCGGTCAATTACGTCGAGCAGCTGCAGCAGTTCGCCTGCGGCTTCAATGTCGCTCTCGCTTGCCTTGGCCATTTTCATGGCTGCACCTCGCTACCATCCTTCGCCTGCTGCGGTAGCAGGTCGAACAAGTCATAGTCGCATCGATAGGCCCAGCTCTCGGCCCAGTAGTTGCCCTCTTCGTCGAGGCCGTCCTCATCTATCTGGTCGGGGCGCAGCTGGAGATCCGTCTTCTCGCAGGTGTGCGTGATCTCTCCGGCGAAGACGTTCTCCACCTCATCGTCCCAGCCATCATCGGCGCGGTAGCTGGCGATGATGGTGGGGATTGCAGTGGCGCGGTCCTCGGGGCTCCGGAAGTAGATGAAGTCGTAGCCAGAGGGGTCGTAGATGAAGAAGCGGAATTCGGGGGTGGGGCAGGCCGAGGCCTGAACCCCGGCAATTTCGCGAATGTCAGGCGTGCGGCTCATTTTTCACTCCGAAAAGAGGTCAGCCCCTGGGCGCTTGGCCCGCGGCGTCGGCAGTTGGTGGCGGGGGAAGTACTCGCGGCGTGCGCGCAACCAGGACTTGTAGGGCCAGCCGGAGCGCTTCTGCCACGGGTAGCTGTCGTCTATTGCCCGGGCCCTGGCCATGGCATCCAAGCCATCTGCCAGGGCCTGCTGGTGCACCTGGTGCATGTGCTGCCAGGCTCTGTCGTACCAGCTCATTGCGGCGAGTCCTGCGAGGCGACGCTCAACCCTACGGCCACCGGCCGCACCCAGATCGGCATGCTGCTGAGCATGAACGTCTCGCCCAGCTCGGCCAGCAGCAGGGTGGTGCCCATGACGTGGGCGATTGCCTCGGCTGCCGCCGGCGGTACGGCGTTGCCGATGCGCTCGCGCCAGTCGCTGTCGCTGAGCCCGTCCAGCTCCAACTGCTCTTCGGGGTCCACCAAGCTCTGCAGGGCGGCCAGCTCCAGGGTAGTGAAGGGGCGGTGCCAGGTGCCGTCGAGCGACTGGATGATGCAGGTCAGGCGCTCGTCCGCCGCCGGCATACGCGGATCGGCAACGCTCCAGCGGCCATTGTCGTAGCGCGCGCTGGCGGAGACGGCGCCGGCCGATTGGTCGAAGCCCACCACACCGTAGTGGCCACCTGTGAGGTAGGCATCCCCCTTGGTGCGATGCAGTGCGCGCGGGTCAGCGATCGACAGCGCACCGCTGGCCACCTGCTGGGAGCCGGTGACGGTACCGGCGGTGCCAGTCCACGGCACCACGTTCAGCTTCCGGCTCGACGCGCCGGGGTGCCAGTTGTGGTACCGGGGATCGGCCACCGCTTGGCCGCCCGAGCTGGGGCCGTGTCCGCTGGTGACCGTGCCCGCGTGCTGGTCCATGCTGACGACGCGGAAAACGTTGTTGTGGCGCACCCCGGTCGGGCGCGGATCTGCGACAGCGAACGCACCCTGACCGGTTGTGCTGGCCGCGATGACGGTGCCGGCGTGATCGTTCCACTCGGTGACCGGGTACTTCCCGAAGCTCTGGCCGCGCGGGTCGGCCACCGCGAACTTCCCTTGTCCGGGCGACTTCTGCCCGGTGATGGTGCCGGAGGTCTCGCGCCAGTCCAGAACGCCGTACTGCTGGCCGTAGTTCCAGCGGGCCGACGCCTCGTAGCGGGGGTCTGCAACGGAAAAGGCCCCATTGGTAGGGCTGCTGCGGCCGGCAATGGTGCCCATGCTGTCATCCCAGCCATGCACGCCCATGTAGCCGCTGCGGTAGGCCGGCACGATCACCAGGTCGCGCAGGTAGCCGTCCTCGATCGCCAGCTCGTTGAGGCTGCGCCAGTCGCTGCCGGCGCGCACCAGAGCAAGGCGCACCCAGGTCTTCCACTGGAGCGACGGAACGCGATGCATCGGCCCGGCCGCGGTGATGTCCCCCGCCAGGGGCATGCGGCCGAGGATGTCGCCCACGGCGCGGAGGGTCTTTCTCTCCGGCTCGTAGAGGAAGGGCGGGACCTTCTCGATGTGGCGCGCCACCAGCAGGAAGCGCTTGCGAGACTGCGCCAGGCCGCCCAACTCGCCGCAGTCGTGGGTGGTCTCGGCCACGGCGTAGCCGAACCCGCCCAGCAGGCTGTTGATCTGGTCCAGCAGGTGCCGGCCACGGGTGGCCAGGCGCGGGACGTTCTCGAACACGATCAGCGGCACCGGATCATCCGCCCAGGCCTCGCCCATCAGCCAGATGCAGCGCAGGGTTAGCTCGTTGAGAGCCTGGTACTTCGGCGTCAGGCTCATTTTCTCCGACAACAAGCCAGAGGCGCCCTTGCAGGGGCTGGAGATGAAGACCGCGTCAGGGCGGCGGCCACGCGCGGCCCGGCGGATATCGTCTGGCGTCGCTTCGCGCCAGCCGGCCGGCGGCTCCTTCCCGTGGAACCGCACGTACTGATCGCGAGTGAAGAGGTCCATCAGCGTCCCGGGCACGCCGGCCAGCCGCTCGAAGTCGCGCAGGCCTGCCGGGTCGACGTCGATGCCGCCCAGGCATTCCCATTCCGCCTGCAGGTTGCCGACGACAGGCTTGGCGCGGTTGAAGCCCTTGGCGCCGCCGCCCAGGCCGCAGCAGAAGTGGAAGTGGTAGAGGGTGCGCTTGATCATGCGACAGGTTCCTGTTCGTCAGCGTCCAGCGAGCGGCCGTCGTAGCAGCCGCCGCACTGGGGAGGGTTGGGGAAGTCCTGCTGGCGCAGGATGAATTTCGTGGGGTCTTCGGCTTCTTCCACCAGTTGGAGGAACTGGCCCCAGTGCAGCTTCCGGCCGAGGCCGTTGACCGACCGCAGGTTTCCGGCGTTGATCGCCGTGCTTTCAATGGCCAGCGCCCGCGCAAGCAGGTCGGGATGCTCGCGGCGTAGTTCCAAGATCTCGGCCTTGGTGCTGGCCGGGCAGAAAAAGCAGCTGCTCTTGCCTGGCTGCGGAAGGCCGGCGGCGGCGATGGCGGCGACGCACTCCTCTCGACCCCAGCCCCATTCGAGCAGCGGATAGCGGTAGGTGTACTTGTCGTCCTCCGGGATCGCGGCGCGGTGCGGCTCGTCGACGTCGTAACCGATCAGCTTGACGACCTTCTGGCCGCCAGCCCATGCAGCCCGGGCAGGAGGCCACTTGTTCGCCCAGGCCTCCTGTGGCTCGATCTTGTACTTGTGGCTGCAGCCCTTGAAGCCGTAGGCGAGGCTCGGAAGCATCGCCAGGCGCAGGCAGTTGTCCTCCAGCGACTCCGGCCGTCCTCCCTTCTTCACGATGGTGATGGCGGGGTAGCCGTGAGCCACCAGCCAGGCAGAGAACAGGTCGCGAAACTCATAGGTCCAAGGCCTTTCGCCCTCGGTGTCAGCGGAGACGATGGCGTCCACCGGCTCACCGCGGCGCACCATCTCCACCAGGAGAGCGGTGCTGTTGGTTCCCATGCCGTAGGCGGCAACGATTGGGGCTCGCAAGGTCATGCGGCGGGCTCCTTATGCAGGGCACGGCAAAGCCGCACCGTAGTGGCGCTTTGAAATGAAGTGGGGTAGGTTCGGTATGCCGGCACTTGGCCGGATCAGAGGAGGCAAGCAATGGATGCACACGTCTTTATCGACAACTCAAACGTGTTTGGAGGCGCTCAGCGCGCAGCCGAGCTACTTGAGCCCGGCGTAGTTCGAAAGGCAGTTCGGGTCTACTACCGCAACCTGTTTCGGTTAATTGAAAACGGGTTCAACCCCGTGACTAGGGTTCTGGCTGGATCGCTTCCACCAGGAAACGAAGCTCTGTGGGAGCACGCCCGAAGCAAGGGATATGACCCCGATCTGCTGCACCGGGTTGATAGAGATGATGGGCGACTTGCCGAGCAAGGGGTGGATGAAATCGTCCACCTGAAAATCGCCAACGTCCTTCTTGATTATGAAGCCCCTCAAGCGCTGATTCTTGTGACAGGGGATGGCAACGAGTCGGATTATGGGACGAGCTTTCTGCAGCAGGTGAAGCGTGCGCTTAAGCGCGGGTGGGTGGTCCACGTGTGGTCTTGGGCGGGCCAGCAGTCCGGGAAGTACGCAAGGCTTGCTGAGGAGACCAACGGTGTGCTCGTTGTTCATCAGTTCGATCCGTACTACCGGTCGCTGACCTTCCTGCAGGAGGGCGACTACCAAATCGCTGGCATGCCAGTACATGTTGCTCCCCGGGTCGTTGCTGAACTGGGGATCTAGCACATGAGGCCGCCTAGAGGCGGCCATCTCACCTTCCAGCGTCAGGCTTGCAGCCTGATTCTGTTGCGTGCCACAAACTGCTCGAAGGTCACCGGCCCCATGCGCAGGCGCCGGCGGATCTGCTCAGGTGCGAGGCGAGCGTTGAACAGGGCCTGTGCGCGCTCGGCCTGCTGGCGCTCGTGCTGTTCGGCGGCGCGCCGGGGGTGCTTGATCGGGTCCATGTCAGCCGTCCTTCGCTTTGCGCAGCTGTGACTTCAGCTGTTCCGGCACATTGCGGATCGTCAGCACGTCGCGTGCCTGGTCGAACTCCACCGACGAGCCCAGCAGGCGCGCCTCGAAGCTGATCGACAGGCCCTCAGCTCGGCCGGTGAAGCGCTTGAACTGGTTCAGGGTGCGCTTGTCCGGCGGGATCTCGGGCGACAGGCCGTAGTCCCGGTTACGGATGAACTCGAAGAAGGCCCGGGGCTGGTCCTCGTCGATCAGACCAGACAGCTCCTCCAGGGTGATCGCGCTCCCCAGCTTGGCCTGGGTGGTGGCGTAGTCCACCAGGGTCTTGGTCTTCTCGCGGGCCTGTTCTTCGGCCAGGTCTCCCTGCTCGACGAAGTCGCTGAAGGCCTTGAGCAGGGTGCGGGTCTCGCCGGGGGCGTCGACGCCTTCCTGGCAGCCGATGAAGTCGCGGAAGTAGTCGGTGACCTTGCGCCCGGTCTTCGCCTTGATGAAGGAGATGTACTGGCGGGACTTCGGGTTGTTGCGCCACTCCGACAGGTTGATCCGCGCTGCCATGTGGAGCTGGCTCAGGTCCAGGTAGCGCACGGGTACCGCCTGCAGCGATGCGTCGATGGCCACGGCCTCGGTGTAGCGGAGCACCGCCACCTGCAGGTAGTCGGTCATGCCCTGCTGGTAGTGGGCGATGAAGAGGTGGCCGCCGGTGGCCAGGTTCGCCTCTTCCAGCAGGCGCTGGAGGTGCTCGGCCGCGTCGCGGCTGAATTCGGTGAAGTCACGGCCACCGACCAGGTACTCCTTCAGCCATCCGCTCAGCGGGTAGGCGCCGGACTCCTCATGGAATAGACCCCAGGCCTTGCCGGGTTTGGCGTTGTAGGCCTCGTTCAGGTCGGTGAGCAGGTTGCTGGCGGCTTCAGTCGGGCCCAGCGGGGTATCGGCCAGGTGCAGCACGGAGGGGCTGCCGTCGGGCTTCTTGTCGATGTGGTGGATGATGCCGTTGATGATGGGCATGGTCTGCTCCTGGCTCAGATGCCGGTGGGCACTTCCTCACCGCCCAGGGCGTCGAGGAGGGCGGGTATGAATTCGCGGAGGGTCAGCATCATCAGCGTGAAGCTGGCTATCTGCTGGGACAGGGCGTCGGCGTCCTTGCCCGCGTCGTCGAGTGCCTTCTCCTGCAGGAGGTCGTCGAAGCGGAGCTTGCGGATGACCAGGCCCTCATCGAGGACGAAGGACAGCTTGTCCTTCCAGGCGAGGGAGAGGCGGGTGACGCTCTTGCCGGAGGAGATGTGCAGCTGGATCTCGTCGCTGGTCAGGTCCTGGTGCTTGACGTTGATGCTGCCGACCTCGTCGGTGTCGCGCAGCAGCGCATCGTCGCTGAGCCAGAAGTCGGTCCCGGCCTTCTGGTTGCGCACCCAGTCGGTGAGGGTGGCGGTGGCCGCCACCTTCACGGACACCGGGCGGACGGGAAGGGAGCCGAGTGCCTCGCGCAGCGTCGAGAGCAGGTCCTCGGCCCGCTTCGGGCTGGTGTGGTCCACCAGGACCAGGCCCTCGGCCGGCGCGATCGCCGCGTAGGTGGCCGACTTGCGCGTGAAGGCACGAGGCAGCAGGGTCTGGACGATCTCGTCCTTCAGCAGGTCGCGTTCCTTTTTGTAGACCTTGCGCTGCTGGCTTTCCTCGATCGCGTCGACCTTCTTGCGCAGCTCCTCGTTGATCACGGAGGCGGGCAGGATGCGCTCTTCCCGCCGGACGCAGATCAGCAGGAAGCCGGCACTGGCTTGGACCAGGGCGTCGGTGCCCTTTCCCAGGGGCGGCGCGAAGCCGAAGGTCGTCCACTCCTGGCTTTCACAGGCGCGCGCCGGCTTGTTGGCCAGGGCGGCCTCCAGGGCCTGGGGGTCGAAAGGGATGTCTTGGGTGAGGCGGTAGATCAGCAGGTTGCGAAACCACATTGGATGGGTCTCCCGGGGTCGTCAGAAGGGGATGTCGTCGTCGAAGCTGTCGTAGTCCGGCGCCGGTTGCTGCGGGTGGTGGGTCGTTGGCCGGGTCTGTTCACGCGGCGGGCGCCGCGTCTCGCTGCCCTCCGGCCGGCTGCCGAGCAGCTGCATCTGGCCGGTGATGTCCACGACGACTTCGGTGGTGTAGCGGTCCTGGCCGTCCTGCCCCTGCCACTTGCGGGTGCGCAGGGCGCCTTCGACATAGACCTGGGAGCCCTTGCGCAGGTATTCGCCAGCGATCTCGGCGAGGCGGCCGAAGAACACCACGCGGTGCCACTCGGTGCGCTCCTTCTGCTGGCCGGTCTGCTTGTCCTTCCACACGTCGCCGGTGGCGAGGTTGAGGGTGGTGACAGCGTTGCCGTTCGGCATGTAGCGAACTTCCGGGTCGCCGCCGACGTTGCCGACGAGGATCACCTTGTTGACACCGCGTGCCATGGCCTACGCCTCCACCGGTTGGGCGGGAGCCTCTGCCTGCGGGGCATCGTCCACCAGGTGCGGCTGGTGCGGCGCCTCGCTGGGCGATTTCCAGTCGGGAAAACCGGTGGTTTCGGTGTCGAAGGTGTAGAGCAGCTTGAGTGCGGTCATGGTTTTTCTCGGCATGAGGAGGCCGTCAGCGGCACCGTGTGGCGCCGCTTAGGGCCATGGTTTGGAGGGAGGAGGGTGGGTCAGGCGGCTTTCGCCGGGATCTTCTCGACGGTGACGCCGGCCAGTTGGAGGCTGGGGCCTTTGTCGTTGGCCAGGCTATCGAGTGCGGCCTGGTCGATGATCAGCAGATCTTCGGTGCCGTAGCCGGCAGCGATCGCGGCGATCAGCGCGGACTTATCGGTGACGCGGGCGCGCCAGCTGGATGCGGTGGTGAAGCCCTTGCAGGGAGGGGACTCCTGCAGCTGCTCGATCTTCTCGACGTCCTCGGCCGGCGCCGTGGCCTCGCGCGCGGCCGCCAGCTCCCGACGTTGCTGCTCCAGTTCCTGGCGCTGGCGCTCAAGCTCGGCGCGTTGCTCGTCCATTTTGCGCTGGAGCTCTGCCTGTTGTGCCTCCAGCTCCTCACGCTGCTTTTCCGAGGCCTCGAAAGCGAGGCGGTCGGTCAGCATCTGGGTCAGTTCATCCAGGGCAGCCTGCTGCTCAGCGGTTGCCTCCTTGGTCAGGTCAAAGAAGTCGTGCGAAGTGTCGATCTCTCCGCAGCGGTCGATCATGTCGCTGATCTCGGCGCTGGACTTGCCACGGACCAGGCCAGGCATCGATTTGATGGCGTCCACTTTCACCTGCAGGCGGGCGACACGTTCCTGGCGCTCGCGCTCTACGCGATCATCTACTGCCTTCTTGGCTGCCTTCATCGGGTCTTCCAGCTGCACAAGCTCGGCAGTGATGCGCTTCGCCTCGGCGTCGATGATCTGGCCGGCCTGGAGGTAGGGCGCCTTCTCGCGCTTACGAGCCTCCTCCAGCTTGGTGCGCAAGCCCGTCAGCTCCTTGATGCCGGTGCGAATGAATTCGTAGCCCTCGGTGGTGTTGGCATCGGGAAGGACGAAGTACTTTTCACGCAGGGCCGCCAAAGCGGCGGCAGTGGTGCTGTATTCAGCGACTTCGACAGTGCCTGTCGCCAGGTCAACGTTGTTGAGGATGGTCATGACGGTTCTCCCAATCAGGCCGGAGTAGTGGGGGCGAGGTTGAGCCGGTGCTCTTCGGCAACCTCGTTGATGCGTGCTTCGATGTCAGCGGGGTCGAACTTGACGACCAATGCCTTGGCGCGTGCCTTTTCGGCAATCTGCTTGCGCATGAGGTCAAGGGCCCTGGGATTCGGGGCTCTCTTCAGCGCTTCGAGCTGGGAGCGGAGCCAGGTTTTGAACTCCTCCTTGACCTCGTCCATTGCCGACTCGGGATCGCCTGCGTCTTCCAGGCGCTTCTTCAGTTCCAGACCTTCCAGGTAGGTCTGGTCATCGAACATGCCCAGATGCACGTCTGCGCTGAATCCGGCGAGAGACAGGCACTTCTTCATGGCGTCGGTGACGCTCTTTTTGGGCGCGTCGAAGTCGGTGTAGGGGCCGTACTGGCTTTTGCGCACGAAAGGTGTGTGCCCGTACTGGGTGATGTAGTTCTTCTTGCCGCCCCGGAGGTACCAGAACTTCAGCAGGATCGTGTGCATCAGTTCGTGGCCGATAACAGCTCCTTCCTTGTTGAGGATCGGCGCACCCTGGTCCATGCGATCAACCAGGATGTCGAAGCCCCAGCCCTTACCGACCGGCCCGAATACCTCTGTAGCGCGCATTGCGATGTAGGTGCCGTTAATGCTGGTGACCGTGCGACCGTCCAGATTCGCGGTCTTGGTGTACTTCGTGTCGGTCGTCTGGACCGACTCCCAGAGCGCCATGTTGGGGTTCTGCTTGCTCTGTGCCATGGGATGCTCCTATCGGCTCGATTGCGCCGCCGGCGCACTGGTGGGGGCGATGCGGTCTGCCAGGCCGTTGAGGAACAGCCAGCCGACGATTGCGAGGATGGCGACGAAGGCGCCACGCCAGATGGCGAAGCGCCGCTCGCGTTGAGGGCTGTTCATTTGAGGTTCCTTCTGCAGATGTCGCCGGCCTTCTTGCAGGTCTCGATGTCAAACCAGCCGAAGTGGCACTCGTTGGGGTCGATCCCCATCTTCCGGGCAAGCCAGAGGTAGGCGCTGGACCGCGTGAACCCCATCTGCTCCTTGATCCGGTGGAAGAGTTGCTTGTTGGTGACCCTTGCCTCGCGCAGGTCGCGGTTGGCCAGCGTGCCAAGGGGGATATCGGTTTCTGGGTGCAGGCCCACCATCGCGCCGCAGGGAGCGCAGTGGTAGGCGTAAGGCCAGTCGCCAAACGGGCGGCCGTAGATTGCTTCGTTGGCAACCAGCTCGACGGGGCCGTCGCAGTACGGGCACTGCGTCGGGGCTGGCAGCGGGTTGCGAACCCGGCGCAATGCTCGGCGGCTGATGTAGGGGAGGGGAGGCTTGGGGACCAGCTTTCCCCGGGTTCGAGCCCTCGGGTCATTTGCCATTGCCCACCTCCTTCAGCTGCAGCCCGGCTGCCGCCATGTCGCCTTGGGTGCGGATGCCCATCAGGGCCAGCGCTTCGATGGCGGCGCGCAGGGAGAGGAAGCGGATGTTTTTCATGCCGCGTCCTCCACGCCGTCCACCTGGCGGACCTTGTTGCGGATCGGCTCGCCCTTCCAGCCCTCCTGGCGGGCCCAGGCCGTGACCTCTGCCACCGCGACGCTCTGGCTGGGCGCCTCCAGGGTGGCGCTGTAGACGGGCTGGCGAGAGGCCTTCGAGTAGATCAGGTCGACTTGGTATTTCATGCCGCTTCTCCATGGGTCAGTTGCTGGGCCTGTTCGGCGATGAACCGGGCACGGTGCTTTTCGATGTGGTCCACGATCCCGGCCAGGGCCGAGTGCAGGGCCGGTGCTTCGGGCTTGATGCCGGCCATCAGGCGGAGCCAGGCGGCGTCGCCGGTCTCGATCACGGCGCGCAGCAGCGACAGGGTCTGTTCGCTCGGTAGCGAGTCGTCGCAGTGGGCCGCGAAGGCGTCCACCGCGTCGGGCTCGCGGTGCTCCAGTTGGTCGAAAACGTGCTGTTCGGCTGCTGCCTGTGCGGTGCTGATACGCATGTCGCTCTCCTGTGCTCGCCTGCAGTGGGCAGCACTCGACCGACCCGCTGTCTGCCGTTGGGCGCGGGGGCGAGTGCTCTCGACTGGGGGCGGATGTGAAAAGCCCCGCTGGTGCGGGGCTCTGGTTGGCGGGCGCCGGCCGATCAGCTGGCCAGCTTCACCTCTTCGCGGATGCGGTCCGCGATCTCCTTGCGGTGTACTGCCACACTGGGCGGTGCGGTGATGCCAATGCGCACCTGGTTGCCCTTGATGCCGGTCACGGTGATCTTGATGTCGTTACCGATTTCGATGGTTTCGCCTACGCGACGGGTGAGAAGCAGCATGTCGATTTCCTTTCGTTGTGGTGGGAGGTGCCCTGCTACCGGCAGGGCGGCGGGTTGCTCGGTGCCGTGGTGTGGCTGCATGGGTTGGGTGATCTGGCCGGTGCTGTAACTCCGGCATACCAGTTTCACGGGAGGCGCCTCAGTCAATCCGCTGGCCAGACTTAGCAGGGGAGTTCCGCCCCTACATCTCCCTCCGCGCTGACGCATCAGCCTGCGCATTCAGATCACCCACCAATGCAGCCCGGGGCCGAAACCCCGGGTTTGCGTTGTTCGTTTCTCCGCGTTCGCCTACTGGGCTTCTACAACCCGCGGTCTTGCTTCTGGCTGTCAGGGGAACCGTGGCGCCGGCATGCCGAGCGCTGCAGTCGTTTTTCGTAGCGCTGTTACCCGCCACCTGCGCTTGGGCGATGATTTCTTTCCTCACTGCAAGCGCTTTCGACGCCTGTCCACATATCGAGCACAGATCTCCGTTCTGAGGAGCCTCGGCAGAGGTGTTAGCAGTGCAGACCCTCGGCGCGCGCATCCAGATGCTGCGCGGCAGCGTTGAGCCTGGCCGGCTACCAGAGGCCGGCGTGGGGTTCCAGGTTGTTAAAGAGCATCCGAGATAGGTGTCGCAGCTCTCGGTGCGGTAATAATTATCTGCGGTCATATTTTATGTCAAGACTGGCGGTAATAAAAATTAGCGCCCACGTCATGGAGGGGGTGAGGGAGGTGTTGGTTAGGGGCGCATCTTTGCGATGGTGGCTAGGGCGGTGTCGCGCTCTTCTTGGAAGAAGAACCCGGCAAAGCTGTATGCGTCCTGCCAGTTAGGGTGGGCTTCACTGAAGAGGGAAAGGAACTTGAGAAGGGTATCGAGCGTGTTGGGTGGCGTTGATGCTCGGCTGATCAAGCCGTCGATGTACATCGCGCTGATTGTTCGTTGTAGCGTGTCCAGCATCTTCTCGAAGGCGGCTGCACCCTTATCGCGCCCGAAAAGAGACTTCTTGCCCAGGCTGCTTGTTGTGTCAGCTAGAGCTGGGACCAGGTAGGTCAACGCCTTGTAGGTGTTGGGGGTCTGGAGCTTCAATTGCTCTTCTATGCGTGCATTCCCTGCCATGTGATCACCTTCTTCCCAATAAATGGCTGCGCTTGTGGCGAACCGTCGACCACCAGAACACCCAGCCGATTATGCGCAGTTGGATCTGCTTGATTTCATCGGCGGAGTATTCCTCGTCCGTGTATTCGCTGCTGTTGAAGCTCCGAATCCGCACCCCTCCGCCGGGGAGGCGATACAGAAACTTTACCCGGAGCATTCCATCGTGCTCCAAGGCATAGATTTCTCCGTCGACTATCTGCGTTGCGGTGGTGTCAATGCCTACTGTGGAGCCATCCATGATCAATGGCTCCATGCTATTGCCAGTCAGTTGTGCGCATATTGCTGCTGCAGGGTCGACGCCTGCCGCTCGTAAGGTGGCGTAGGAAAAGCGCAGCTTCCTACCTTCTGTTTGACGAAAGGCGGTCCTTCCAGATCCAGCAGACAATTCGACTTCCTTGTAAAACGGCAGCTCTACTTCGTCATCGTCCAGCGGTGTGTCGCTATCCCATGGCTCCAATGGGCCAACTATCACGGCGTCCGTCTGGGGAGGCTTTGGAGGCGGCGCAGCAGAGGTCGTCTTGGCAAGCTTCTCGATCTCTCTGGCCAGTCGTGGGCTGAAGCTCTCAACTGGCTCCTGTAAATACCTGGCGAACACGGCGGCAGCCTCTACGTTGAGGGCATTTTTTCCCAGCAAGTAGTGGTTGGCGGCGCTTTGCGAGTTGGCTTTCAGTCCTTCAATGGCGATCAGTTCCTGGGTGATACCGAGGGACTTCTTCTTCGCCTTGTACAGGGCGTTGAGGGCTTCGCACTCCTGGCGTTCCTCGTCGGTAAGTTGGCGCTTTTTCGATGGTCGATTCATAGCTTGCAGCCTATTACCAACGGTCATTCATTTCTAATACCGCAGGTCTTGCCTAAATAAAGACCGCAAGTAATAATCCTTGGGTAAGTCAACCTGGAGCGAGCAATGAAGCGCATCTCTATCCAAGAGTTTGTCGCCGAGAAGGGGCAGACCGAATCCGCCGCCCTGATCGGCGTGACCCAAGGGGCTATCAGCAAGGCTCTGCGTAAGCGGCGGGATATCTACGTGATCTGCTTGGACGATGGAACCTATGCCGCCGAGGAAGTCAGGCCGTTTCCATCTCAGAACGCCAAGTCTCAGGCCGCATAAGGAGCCAGGCGATGTATCCAAACCGGAAACACCTCAACGACGTGGAGATCAAGATCCGCGTCAACGAAGAAACAGCCGAGCGGCTGAGGGTCTGGGCCAGTTTCCGCAAGACCCAGCGCGCGGCGTTCTGCCGTGACCTCATCGAAATCCAGCTGGACCAGTTGGAAGCCGAGCTTACCGACGAGCAGAAGCGGGGCTGAAGGCCCGAAGGAGGCCCTGTGCCGGATCTTGATCTGCTGCTGGACCAGATGACGCTCGCTCGCCTGGAGCGCGAGGCGCTGCGCCGGGGCATGACTGCCGAGGCGCTGGCTGGCCAGCTTCTGGATACCGAAGTTGCCACGCGATCGCGGCCCCGTGCGGGTGGTGTCGGGGCGACCCCCTTCTACCGCCGCAAGAGCCAGGACTAGTCGGGGAGCCGCAGCCGTGGCCACCCAATCCAGGGAGCAAACCGACATGCAGACACATGCTGGCCCATCGCGGCCGGGCAGGAATACCAATCCTCGGCTTGAGCGCCAGCTTGCTCAGGTCAGAGAGTTTATAACGCGCGACCAAGATCGCCTGGCGGAATCCTCGAAGCCCTCTGTGAGGCTTTCACTCCGGTCATGGAGGGCCCACGAAGAAGATCTCCTCCAGACATCACGGCTCGCTAGGGAAGCGCCTCAGAAAGAACCGCCGGGAGGTTGTTCATGAGCCCGGTCATTACCCTTCAACCCAACACCGTCGGGCGCGACTATGTGGTGGGCGACATCCATGGCTGTTTCGGTCTGTTGCGTCGATTGCTGGCACAAGTGGCGTTCGATGAGTCGCGTGATCGCCTGATCAGTACGGGCGACCTCGTGGACCGTGGCCCGGAGAGTGAACTGGCATTGGAGTGGCTGGCCAAGCCCTGGTTCTTTGCCGTGCGCGGAAACCACGAGCAGATGGTGATCGACACGGCTTCCGAGGTGATCGAAAGCGACATGCACCTCTACAACGGCGGCGCCTGGTTTCTGGGGCTTTCGCGCGCCGAGCAGCAGGACTACGCCGTCCAGTTGCGCGATCTACCATTTGCAATCGAGGTGCCCACTGGGAGAGGCCTGGTTGGAATCGTCCATGCCGAATGTCCGTTGGATGATTGGAGTCTGTTCCGCCAGTGCCTGCTCCGCACCTCGCTCATTCGCGACAAAGAGGGCCAGGCATTGCTGGCCTCGGTCCTGTGGAGCCGGCAGCGTGCAACAGCTGGGTGGCATGACGCTGTGCAAGGCGTTGCTGCGGTGGTGGTTGGGCATACCCCCCACAACATGGTCGTTCAGCTTGGCAACACCCTCTATATCGACACGGGCGCCTGCTTTGGTGGCCAGTTGTCGGCACTTTGCCTCAGCGATTGGAGCGTGCATCAGGTCAGAGCATCGGCGGGAGGTGGTGCATGAACCTCTCGGAGCTGCTGGATCGGCCGATCGCGTTTCAGCGTGCCTTTGTCTCACTCGGGGCGGGCATCACGGGGGCATTGATGCTCTCCCAGGCCGTGTACTGGTCGAATCGCGGTGATGACGCCGATGGTTGGTTCTACAAGACCATGGAGGACTGGGAGGCAGAAACAGGGCTGACCCGTTCGGAGCAGGAGGGGGCACGCAAGAAGCTGGTGAAAGCTGGCGTATTGGAAGAGATGAAGAAAGGGGTTCCGTGCCGGCTCTACTACCGGGTTCGGCTGGATGCTGTTGCTGCAATCTTGGATGTAGAAATCCCGCAACCAAGAGCGCGGAAAACCCGCAAACCAGTTTGCAGAAAACCTGCAAACAAGCCTGCGGAAAACATACAGGCAAGCTCGGGGAAAACCAGCACGCAAGCCTGCGGAAAACCTGCATTCCTTACAGAGACTACAACAGAGATTTCAACAGAGACTACAGCAGAGAATTCTGCCGGAGGGCCTATTCAGGCCCCGGCGCAGGAATTCATTCCCGCTGGGGAGCAGCCGGCGCCGCGCTGCGAGATCCCCGCTGACATGCCAGGGCCGAAGGACACCACCTGCAAGACCTTCCGGACCTGGGCCAACTACGCCATCGCCTACCGCAACCGCCACAAGACCTGGCCGGTGTGGAACGCCACTGTCGGCGGAATGCTCGGGAAGCTGGTGGATCGCCTTGGCCAGGCGGACGCCCCCAAGGTCGCCGCGTTTTTCGTCCTGCGTGTCAACGACGCCAGCGTCCTCCGTGGCTGCCACTCGCTGAAGGCCCTCCTGGGCAACGCCGAGGGCTACCACACCCAGTGGAAGACCGAGAACCCCATCACCCACACCCAGGCTCGCCAGGCTGAGCGCAGCGACTCGAACCTGTCCGCCGCTGAGCAGGCCCTGGAAATCCTACGTGCATCGAGGGCTGGCCATGCTTAACGAGCTGCAGCAGGAGCAACTGCTGGCGTCTCTGTACGCCACTGCCGAGATTCTGGACCAGCAGCTGCAGCCACGCGCTGCGGCCCTGATGGTCGCTGACCTGAAGATCTACGGCGAGAAGCCGCTGGTCGAAGCGCTGTCTGCCTTGCGTCGTACCGGTCAGAAGCTCACCCCGGAGAACGTGATCCGCCACCTGGTGACGCAGGACGGGCGGCCCGAGGCAAACGAGGCCTGGGCGATCGCCATGACCAGCTACGACGAGGCGGAGACGGTGCTGATGACGCCGGAGATCCAGCAGGCGGCAGCCTCGGCAGAGAGCGTTTTCCGTGCCGGGGACAAGATCGGCGCCCGCATGGCGTTCATCGCCACCTACGAGCGGCTGGTCACCACCGCGCGCCAGGTGGGCACGCCGTTGAAGTGGTCGCTGTCGCTGGGCCACGACGCCGAGCGGCGCGCGAGTGCGATCGAGAGCGCAGAGCGTCTCGGCCGGCTGCCGGCGCCCCAGGCTCAGGCGCTGCTCGCCCACCACGCGGTCGGCCAGATCACGGCCGAGGGCCGCGCCATCGTCGGGCTGCTGGCGGGTCCCTCTGCTGACGGCCTGCTGGCACTGACCGCCGATGAAAAGACCCGTGAGGCACTGAAGGCCGAGGCCGGGGAGGGCAAGTGCTCCCTGGACGTGCGCGAGCAGCTGCAGCGCATCCGCCAGAGCATGGCCGCCAGCCGCGGGCAGAAGGACGAGGAGCGTCGGGTCGCGAAGTTGAAGGAGCGCCGCGAACTGGCCAAGAAGCGCCGGGCCGCCCTCCAGACCATCCAGGAACTACAGGAGCAGCGTCATGCGCAATGAAGCCGCAGCGACCTCTGCCGCCCCGAAGAAACGCACCAACCGCCCCGTGTACCTCGAATTCAAGCGCATGGTTGATCCGGACACCGGCGAGGTGCGCCTTGCCCTGGTCGCTGGAAGCGACGTCGACCGGTTCCTGCTGAAGGAGCGCAGCTACCGGGCCGGCGATCGGGTGCGCGCCGAGCTGAAGCAGCCGCGCGACGAGCGCCGCCACCGGCGGGTGCACCGCCTGGGCCAGTTGGTGGCGCAGAGCATCGACAAGTTCGCCGGCATGGACGCGCACTCGGTGATCAAGAAGCTCCAGGGTGATGCCGGCGTCTGCTGCGCCGACGAGGTGTTCGACCTCGGCTCGCTGGGCCGGGTGACCCGCAGCGTGCCGGAGTCCCTGGCATTCGACGAGATGCCCGAGGAGCGCTTCGGCGAGTTCTGGCGCGGCATCAGCCGTTACCTGATCGACACCTACTGGCAGCACCTGGACGAAGACCAGGTGAACGACATGGTGCAGATGATGCCCTCGGAGGTGGCCTGATGAGGGCCTCAAAAGCCCCCCGGCCGAAGAAGTGCCGGGCCTGCGCTGAGCCTTTCATCCCCGTGAAGTCGCTGCAGGTGGCCTGCAGCATCGCCTGCGCCTTGAGCATTGCGAAGGCC
The DNA here is from genome assembly GCF_001728925.1 of Pseudomonas sp. 1D4. Taxonomy (NCBI): domain Bacteria; kingdom Pseudomonadati; phylum Pseudomonadota; class Gammaproteobacteria; order Pseudomonadales; family Pseudomonadaceae; genus Pseudomonas; species Pseudomonas sp. 1D4. The sequence continues at coordinate 6,138 of NZ_LXJQ01000015.1, read as the reverse complement.
AAGCAGGCGCGCGAGCGCGTTGCCCTGGAGAAGGTGGAGCGTCGCGAGCTGCGCGCGGCTCGACAGCGGCTCAAGCCCATGCGGGAGTACATGCAAGAGGCGCAGGCCGCCTTCAACAAGTTCATCCGCCTGCGCGACCGCGATCAGCCGTGCATCTGCTGCGGCAGCTACGGGCCGGACGAGCACTGGCTCACCGGGGGCAAATGGGATGCCGGCCACTTCCTGTCGCGCGGCTCGCACCCGGAGCTGCGCTTCAACGAGGACAACTGCCACAAGCAGCTGAAGAGCTGCAACGGCGGGTCCAGCAAGTACGCCCGCAAGGGCCGCACCGTTGCGGAGGGCTACCGCGCACGCCTGATCGAGAAGATCGGCCTGGAGCGCGTCGAGGCCCTGGAAGGGCCTCATGAGGCCCGCCGCTACTCGATCGAAGACCTGAAGGCGATCAAGGCCCGGTATCAGGCCTTGGCGCTGCAGTTGGAAAAGGAAGCGACCAGCGGGTGAGGAGGTGGGTATGCGTCATGAGGAGATGACGTGCGCCGCGGACATGAAGGTGCGGCTGGGCGATCAGGAGATGACCGCGCTGGCCTGGGCGGTGGCGCGGGGGTTGAAGTGGAGCACGGTCAGGCAGCGCCGGTACCGCGGTAGCAACTGGCAGGAGGCGCTGACGCCAGGGCTCCGGCGGTCGCGATTCAACGACGGAGCCCTGGCGGGGTCGCGTTAGGCCTCCGGCGAGAGGTGCAGCACAACCGGCTCGCCGTCCGGCACGTCCTGGGCGCTCACACGGAGCTGGGTGAGCAGGGCTTCGAGGCGATCCAGGGCCTCGGGGCTGACCCTGCCGCCCAGTGCAGCGATCTCGCAGCCGTCCTCGGCCAGGGAGATGCCCAGCCAGGTGCGGCTGCCGCGCTTCTCGATCTCTTCGCCGAATACCGCCATGGCCTCGGTCACTGCCATGTACTCGTCGTCGTCCACCTGGTCGATGTTCTGCCCCATCGTCGTTTCCTCGTTTTGTTGGGCCGTTGCCCGGGATGTGAAAAGGCGACGCTCTGTAACTGGAAAGTGCTTTGCAAGGGTTGCGGGCACCGCCCAGTGACATAGCGTCGGGCCATCCGAACATCGCAAGGACGCCCCAAGTGGACGACCCGAACATGCAAACAGAGCTCGCACTGCTCAACCAGGAGGTCGCCGGCCTCCACCGCGTGGTCTCCGAGATCGGCGGGAAGATGGACGTGGTCATCCAGATGCAGCTGCAGATGCAGCGCCTGCAGGACCGCAGCGACCGGCTGGATACCGAGGTACGGCGTTCCCAGGAGAGCAACGAGCGGGCAATCGCCAGCATCCGCGCCGACCTCGACTCGGCATTCCAGGTGGCCCACGGCGCGCGGGACCTGGCCACGCGCTGGCTCAACCGCTGTGTAGGCGGCTTCGCCGTCGGCGCCGTGCTGTTTGGCGCGCTGCAGTGGTTCGTGCTGCGCGAGATCACCGACTACAAGGCCGCCGCCGGCCGTGCCAGCGAGCTGGAGCGCCAGGTGCAGCGCCTGGAGTGCGCCGTCACGGGGAAGTGCAAATGAAGCTGATCCCGCAATGGCGCCGCTTCTGGCGCATGTACAGCGTGTGGTGGATCGTCGCCCTGACCCTGCTGGCAGCCACCAGCCCCTTCATCGACGAGATCCGCGCCGTCCTCGACCTGGGCCTGCTGCCCAGCATCCTCCTCACGGCCCTGGCCATGCTGGCCGGGGTGCTCCTCCGCCTCGTGGCCCAGCCGAAGGTGCGCAACGATGACGACCAGTAGGAAGCGCACGGCGCTGAGTGCCGCCGTGCTGGCCCTGGTGGCCGCTGGCGCCTCGGCGCCGCAGATCATGGACCAGTTCATCCGGGAGAAGGAGAGCGGCGACCGCTACGAGCTGAAGGCCTACCAGGATGGCGCCAAGGTCTGGACCGTGTGCGACGGGAAAACGAAAGGGGTAACCCCTTCCACCGTCATGACCCGCGAGCAGTGCGACGCCTGGCGCAAGACCGAGATCGGCCAGCGGCTGGCCTACGTGCACAGCATCATCCGGGTGCCCATGAGCGAACCCGCCTGGGCTGGTGTGGGGTCCTGGTGCTTCAACGTGGGCAACGCTGCCTGCGGAAAGTCCACCGCAGTGCGCCTGCTCAACCAGGGCAACCAGGCCGCCGGCTGCCGCGCGCTGCTGCAGTGGCGCTTCATCACCCGCGACAACAAGAAGATCGACTGCTCGACCGATCAACCGTACTGCACCGGCGTCTGGGAGCGCCGGCAGGGCGAAGCGGAGCTCTGCGGCCTATGAGCATCGACACCCTGCGTGTGGCGGCCTACGCCGTCCTGACCGTTCTCGGCCTGGCCATCGGCTGGAGTGTTCGCGGCTGGAAGGAGGGCAGCGAGGAGGCGATCCGCCTGCAGGCGCAGCTGGACCAGCAGGCACTGGCGCGCAGCGTCGTCGACCAGGTGGCCGCGTCCACCAACCAGGCCATCGCCGAGATCCGCGTCACCAACACCACGATCTACCAGAAGACTCGCCAGGAGGTCATCCGTGAGCCGATGGACCCTGCTTGCCGCCTGCCTGCTGGCTGGATGCGCAACATCAACGCCGCCCGTGCTGGTGGACCAGTCCCTGCTGCAGCCGTGCCCGGATCTTCGGCCGGTGCCGATCGCTGAGGACGGAACGGGCGACCCCGCAGAACTCACCCTGGCCGACGTGGAGATGTCGGGCCAGTACCTGGAGTGCCAGAGGCGCCACCAGGGTCTCGTCGAGGCCGTGAAGGCCACCAACAACCAGTAACGACAAGGGGGCAGACCATGTCGAACCGCCGCACCTACCTGGCGCCCGAGCTGCGCGCCGGGCACACCGTCTTCATCGTCACCCGGGCACTCGTGGACCACGCCACGGGGGAGGGCCGCTACGAGGTGGCCGAGCACCTGGTGGCCAGCAAGAGCGAGCCGCAGCCCGAGCCTGGCCCGCTCCCGTTCCGGATGCACCCGGACATGGCCCGCTGGGCAGCCAGCAAGACCGACCTGTGGCGCACCCGCCGCGATGCCAAGCGGGAGGCCGCCCGCCGCCAGGCCCTGGAAGACGCTCACTTCGCAGCCAAGAGGAAGGCCTGATGGACCGCGCCGAACTGCAGCAGGCCGCCGAGAAGGTGGCCGCCGAGATCCAGGGGCTGCCGGTGGGCCTGGTGTTCCCCGACGGCGCGCGCCGGCTCTTCCTCGAGCACGTAGAGCCGAGGATCGGCACCTACCGCCTGTACATCGCCCGCCCGTTCGGCGTGGTGCGCCCGGGAGGCATGAAGTGGCGTATCCAGCTCAACGTCCAGTTCGAGGGCAGGCAGGACCTGGTCACCGTGAACGACGGCCGCGTGCAGGCGCCGCTGGAGCAGCTGGGTGACCTGATCATCGAGGCCGCCGGCCGCCTGGCTGACCACATCGCCGCGAACAACCGCCTGCTGAAGGAGGCGCGCCGCCAGACCATCCAGGCCGTGGCCACCCGGCCCGAGGTGCTGGTGGTGCATGAAGGTGGGAGCCGCTGAGTGAACAGAGAAACGCCAATGGGAGGAGGCAATGTCTGAAGTAGGGCCTGATTGGGAGGCGATCCACGCCGAGTATCGCGCTGGCCAACTGTCGAACGTCATGCTGGGCAAGAAGTACGGTGTGACCGAGGGCGCCATCCGCAAGCGGGCGAAGGCAGAAGGCTGGCAGAAGGACCTGGCCGATGCGGTCCGCCAGCAGGTGAAGGAGAAGCTGGTACGAGACGAGGTACGAGCCCCTAACGCACGTGACCGGGAAATCGTCGAAGCGGCCGCCACGACTGGTGCTGACGTGGTACGAAGGCACCGCCGAGACATCTCCAAGGGCCAGGACATCGTCAGCATGCTGTTCGGCCAGCTGGAGGAAGCGGCCACCAACCGCGCCGAGCTGGAGGACGCAATCGAGGAAGAGACCAAGAACGACGAGACCACACGCCGGCGCACCCAACTGATGCGCCTGGTGAGCCTCGCCTCCCATGCCGGCGTGCTGCGAGACCTGTCGGCCGCCATGAAGAACCTGATCCCGCTGGAGCGCCAGGCCTACAACCTGGATGAGCAGGAGCACGAGGAGCCGTATGAGGAGCGGTTGCGTCGGTTGCTTGGGCAGGAATGAAAGAGCCCGCAATCAGCGGGCTCCGTGTTCACAGCTCCATGTCGTCGAGTGGGGCGCCATGTTCGACTATCCCATCCCACTCGAACTGGGCGATGGTTTGCCGGGCAATCTCTAGGATCGCCTTGCCGTCGTCGTCGTAGGGGTCTACAGCAGGGGCGAGCTCGAAAGAGCAGCTGCAGCTGTTGGAGTCGTAGAAGAGGCTCACCACCTTGCTCTCAAGGTTTGCCCGGGATGCGGCCACACAGAAGTTCAGCATCTCGGCCAGTTCGTTGGCCTTTCCGTGTCGCGTGCAGATGTTGATGCCGCACGCAGTCATGCTTCCTTCCGTAACTGAGTTCTTGCTGTCGTTGCAGTAGCCCATGAAACCACCTTCAGATTTTGTGGGGAGCGCATTTTATCCGTTTGGGCGGTTAGAAAAGTGCACTTGCGGCGAACGGTCAGTGACATAGCGTCGCCCCTGTCACCCACCTACGACAGGGGCCGCTCCCATGCCCAACCCTTCCGACCCCCGCCGCGCCCGAAGCATGGGCCAGGCGGCTCTCAACGCTGACGGCAAGACGTACAACGGCTACCGCCTGCTTTCCTGGCTTTCCGAGGTGCTGCACCCAGGCAAGGGCCTGAGTGAAGCCGAAGTGCGCGAGATCGACGCCGAGGTGCGGGCCAAGCGCCAGGAGGCCCGAGATGGCGCCTGATGCCCCCGAAATCCCGCTGAAGATCACCCGCGGCAAGACTGCTGAGTTCGCCTTCCTCTACGCCGACGAAGAGCAGGTCTTCCTGCCCATCGAGGCCATGCCGGTGAAGGCGCCCGCACGGCTGACCATCACCGGGCACCAGATCCCGGACGGTTGGCCGGTGCAGGTCCAGTGCGTCAAGGCTCCGGCCGAGCTGAACAACGACCCCAACGGCGACGAGCCCTACTACAAGACCAAGGTGGTGGACGCCAACACCATCGAGTTCAACCGGGTGAACGCCCACTGCTGGAAGGACTACTCCGGCAGCGGGCTGGTGGTGTTCAACCGTCCGGTGAACCTGACGGGCTGGCGGTGCCGGGCGCAGGTGCGCAGCAAGGCCGGCGCCACCGGTACACCGCTCTTCAGCTGGGACAGCGACGCGAGCCAGAACCCTGATGGTGTGGCAGTGGTGGACGTGGCCCGCGCGTGCTTCGTGCTGCGCGTCGACGCTGCTGCAGCTGCCGCGCTCACCTGGTCGAGCGCCGTCTACGACCTGGAGGCGATCGCCCCGGACGGTAGCGTCTACGCCGTGACCGCCATCAGCCCGGTCACCGTAGAGGGCGAGGTGACCGTATGACGGCCCACCTGGTGGTGCGCAGTCGACCTAGCGGCGTGCTCGTCGCCCGGGGCAGCTCCGTTGTCGTGACGGCTGCGCGCTCAGCTCCGCAGGTCCTGGCCTTGGACGCCGGGCGCCGCTTCCTGGTGCTGGCCGGCCTGCAGGGGCCCACAGGTACCCCAGGTCCGGTTGGGCCCGTAGGTCCTGCCGCGCTCAACCGCGAAACCTTCCTCACGTACCCATTCGGCGAGGGCAATGCCGTTTACTTCAACGACCTGCAGCTGGGCGAGGTGCTGTCACTGCCGCACCTGACCCCAGTAGCGCCGGGCGTACAGAGCAAGCTCTACCACCCCCAGGCCAGCCTGACCCAGTCCGGCACCGGCGCCGGGCTGGAAACCCTGGGCATGCCCATTTCCATGCGGCTGACCACTGGCTCGACCACGGCCGGCCAGGCCGCGCTGAGTCTGCATTCCCTGGAGCCCAACCAGGTCTGGCGACCTGGCGCCACCGATGGCTGGTCGGCCTTCGCAGTCGTCAGCCTGTCGGCGCTGTCCAGCACCTATGAACGCTTCGCTGCCGTGCTGACGCTGTTCACCCTGAGCGCGGGCGGTCTGTATTGCAGCTATAGCGACAACCTCAACGGAGGGCGCTGGCGACTCGCCTACCAGGATGCGGCCTACAAGACCGTTTATGTGGAC
>NZ_LXJQ01000014.1:0-101700 GCF_001728925.1 Pseudomonas sp. 1D4 | reverse complement strand
GATGGCAATCCTGCGTTCGGGCCTGCGGGTCAGGCGAAGCTGAAAAGAGCCGGCCCCATCAAGACAATGCTTCAACCAATGGCCTGGTCACCTTCTCCACCCTCTAGACAGGCGCTCTCCAGTGACATCCGGTAACCCCATCGCACCTGGGGTACCGGATGACAACAGCCGACAACATGCTGGCGCGCCTGCTAGAGGATGACGAGCTCTACTGCGCCAAGAACCTGAAGATCCGCACGAAGGACGGGAAGGTCATCCCGTTCGTGTGGAACGCTGCCCAGCGGATGCTGCACGAGCGGCTTGAGCAGCAGCTGCAGCACTCCGGCTGGGTCCGGGCCATTGTGCTCAAGGGGCGACAGCAGGGCGTCAGCACCTACACCGGTGCCCGCTTCTACAAGCGGACCTCCATGCGCTTCGGCAAGCGCACCATGATCCTCACTCACCTGGCGGACGCCACGCGGAACCTCTTCAGGATGGTGAAGACCTTCCTGGAGCTGAGTGACGACACGTTGCGGCCGGCGACGAAGAGCAACTCGGGGACCGAGCTGAGCTTCGCCAAGCTGCGTAGCGGCTACGCCGTGGCCACCGCAGGCTCCCCCAACGCAGGGCGCTCGGACACCGTCCAGTACCTGCACGGCTCCGAGGTGGCGTTCTGGCCCAACGCGCAGGACATCATGGCCGGCCTGGGCCAGACCGTGCCGCTGCTGCCCGGCAGCGAGATGATCCTGGAATCGACGGCCGACGGCCTGGGCAACCTGTTCCACAAGATGTGGGTGCAGGCCACGGCGGGGAAGGGCGACTTCATCGCCATTTTCATCCCGTGGTTCGTGCAGGAGGAGTACCGCCGCGAGGTGCCGGCCGACTTCGAGATGGATGCCGATGACGAAGAGTACATGGAGACCTTCGGCCTCGACCTGGAGCAGATGGCCTGGCGTAGGGCGAAGATCGATTCGGAGTTCGCCGGCGACCTCGATCGCTTCAACCAGGAGTATCCCGCCACCCCAGACCTGGCATTCACCAAGGTCGGCCACAAGGCACTGATCCAGACGCTGCGCGTGCAGAAGGCGCGCAAGGTCAACCCGAAGCACCTGCAGGCGATCGGCGCCCACGTCGTCGGCGTCGACCCCGCGCGCTTCGGCGACGACGACACGGCCATCATCCACCGGCAGGGGCGCAAGGCCTGGGGCCTGGAGAAGGTCAACGGCCTCGACACCATGGCCGTGGTCGGCAAGATCGTCCGCCTCCTCGAGGACGATCGCACCATCCGCATGGTGTTCATCGACATCGGCGGGCTCGGCGCCGGCATCTACGACCGCCTGGTGGAGCTGGGCTACGGCGACCGCGTCACAGCTGTCAACTTCGGCGACAAGGCCATCGACGAGCGCAGGTTTTTCAACAAGCGCTCCGAGATGTGGGGCCTGCTGGCCGAGTGGCTGCACGACCTCATTACCCCGTCGATCCCTGACGACGACAGCCTGCACAGCGACCTGACAGCGCCCAGCTACCGCTACAGCTCCAATGGCCAGATCAAGCTGGACCCGAAAGAAAAGGTCAAAGAGGACACGGGGAAGTCCCCCGACGCTGGCGATGCACTCGCCCTCACTTTCGCCTTGCCAATCGCAGCCAGTGACATAGAGGTACCCGCGTGGAAGCGGAAGTACCTGGCTTCCCGAGGCCGCAAAACTGCCATGAGTGGATGAGATGACGACCGCTACCGAGCCCCAATCGACCGACCGCAACCAGGCGGCGCGCCAGAACTGGCAGCGTTACGAGTACGGCCGCAACCGTGGCCACCGCGACTACTGCCGGCAGGCGAAGATCAACGAGGGCATGTACCTGGGGGGCGGCCTGCAGTGGGACCAGGCCGACGTGGAAAAGCTGCGCGAGAGCGGGCGGCCGGCGTTCGAGTTCAACCAGATCCTCGGCAAGATCAACACGGCGATCGGCTACCAGATCCATAACCGCATGGACATTGCCTTCCGCCCGCGCGGTGGCGATGCCGATCAGGCCCGCGCCACCACCCTGTCGAAGCTGATCATGCAGGTGGCCGACAACAACAAGCTGCACTGGACCGAGACCCAGGTGTTCGCCGACGGGCTGATCCAGCAGCGCGGCTACTACGACATCCGCGTCACCTACAAGGACAGCCTGCTGGGCGAGATCCAGATCACCGACCTCGACCCGCTGGACGTGGTGCCGGACCCTGACGCGAAATCCTATGACCCCGACGGCTGGTCTGACGTGACCATCGCCAAGTGGCTGACCTACGACGAGATCGAGGAGAACTACGGGACCGAGGCGCGCAGCGAAGTCGAACTGGAGAAGCCCGACGACAGCGACTATGGCGAGGATGCCGATGACGAACAGCGCAACAAGTTCGGCAACGACGACACCGGCTTCGCTGATCGCATGGGGACCACCCAGCTTTCCGATGGCAGCCGGCGGGTGCGCGTCATCGAGCGCCAGTTCTGGAAGATGGTCAAGCGCAAGGTGGCCATCACGCTCACCGGCGACATCCGCCCGATAGACGACCTGAGCGAGGAGCAGACTGCAGCCCTGAAGGGCGTCGTGATCGCCGATCGCCGGATGCGTCGCGTCCGCTGGGTGGTCAGCACCCAGTGCACCACGCTCCACGACGACTGGTCGCCCTACAACCACTTCACCGTGGTGCCGTACTTCCCCTTCTTCCGCCGCGGCAAGACGCGCGGCCTGGTCGACAACGCGATCGGCCCGCAGCAGATGCTCAACAAGTCGCTGAGCCAGTTCCTGCACATCATCAACACCACGGCGAACAGCGGCTGGATCAGCTGGGCGGACACCATCGCCAACATGCGCGAGGAGGACATCGAGACCAGGGGCGCAGAAACCGGCCTCAACATGGTCCTCAAGAAGGGAACGCCGACCGACCAGATCCCCCGCAAGATCCAGCCCAACCAGGTGCCGACTGGCGTGGACCGAATGATCGACCGGGCCTCTGGCCTGGTGGACGAGACCACCGGCATCAACGACGCCATGGCAGGCGGGCAGGGGCGCGAAGTCAGCGGCATCGCCATCCAGACCAAGCAGTTTGCTGCCCAGCAGGGCCTGGCCGTGCCGCTGGACAACCTCGGCCGCACCCGCGCGCTGCTTGCCAGCCGGGCGCTGGAGCTGATCCAGGGCTTCTACGACGAGCCGCGCATCGTCCGCATCACCGAGACCGATTCAAACGGCAAGGAGCAGACCCAGCCCCTGTACCTCAACTACCCGGCCAACGACGGCACCGTGCTCAACGACCTGACCCTGGGCGAGTACGACGTGGTCATCACCGAGGTGCCGTTGCAGATCACATTCGAGAACAGCCAGTTCCTGCAACTGATCGAGATGCTCGAAGCGGGAATCCGCATCCCGCCGCAGTTCGTGGTTCGTCACAGCAACCTGGCCGACAAGACCGAGATCCTCGAAGCGATGGAGCAGCAGGGCCAGCCTCCGGTCGACCCGCTCACCGAGGCCAAGGTCAAGCTCACCGAAGCCCAGACCCAGAAGACGGTCAACGAGGCCGTCAACACGTCGGTCGAGTCGCAGTTCAGCGCGATCCAGACAGCCGGGACCATCTCCATCAACCCGGCTACCTCCGCCCTGGCCGATGCGCTGCTGCGCTCGGCCGGCTACGTCGACCAGGACATGGCGCCGATCGTCCCCAGCTACAACGGCCCCGGCATCGCCGGGGGGCTGCCCACCAACACCAACCCGCTGACTCCGGCCAACCCTGGCGTAGGGCTGAAGGCCGGTATCGAAACCCCGCGCATTGAAGGAGCCGCAGCATGAGTAAAGGCAGCGCACCGCAGGTCGCCGAGAGCGACAAGTGGCGCATCGAGGACGACCTCCGAACCCTGCTCAGGGCCGAGGAAATCAAGAAGGACAGCAAGCGCATGGCGGCCGTGCGGCGCATGGCCGGCGAAAAACTCACCGAGCTGAAGCAGCTCAGCACACGTTAACCACCCAAGGGGGCACCCATGAAACCGATCAGCATCAAGCACGCCAGCGACGACCTGGCCCTGGCCATCCTCGCGGGCCGTGTCGTCTCCGAGTACGACGAGCAGGACCCCGAGCTGCTGGGCTCCAGCATTGAGGAAGAGGAGGAAGAAGAGGAGGGCGCCGAGGACCGCGGCGACGAGGTCGACCCTGACCTGCCTCCCGAAGATGACGAAGGCCTGGAGCTGGAAGAGGACGACGACCAGGGCGACAACGAACAGGACGCAGACCCGGACGGAGACGGCCAGGACGACGAGCTCGACGAGGACGCGCTGGCCAAGATCGCCGGCACCGGCAGGTCCGCCACCGTGCCCCATGCCCGCTTCAACGAGGTGAACGAGAGCCTCAAGGAAGAGCGCAAGCGTCGCCTGGAGCTGGAGGAGGAACTGGCCCGTACCAGGGGGGCCGTACCGGCCAAGAAGGAGGAGGACCCGAAGCCCACGGCCTTCGACTACGACGAAGCGGAGGACCGCTACAACCAGGCGATCCTCGAGGGCGACGCCGATGCGGCCAAGGCGATCCGTCGCGAGATCCGTGCGGCCGAGCGCAAGGAGATTGAAGAGGCCGCGCAGCAGCGCGCTGAAGCTCTGTACCAGCAGCGCGCCCAGGAGGCTGCGCAACGACAGCAGCAGGCCGCGCTGCCCGGGGTGCTGGCGGAGTCCTACGAGAAGTTCCCCTTCCTCGACTACCAGGGGAGCGCACCCAACATGGAGGCGATCGAAGATGTGATTGCGCTGCGGAACCACTACATGGCCAATGGCGAGCCCATGGCCAAGGCGCTTGCCCGGGCCGTGGCCAAGGTCGGGCCGCGCTATGCAGAGCCTGTGAGCGTCGACAAGGCGCCGAAGAAAGGGGTGACGCTGACCACCGAGCAGATTGATCGCAACCTCAAGCGTGAGCGCGCAACTCCGCCGCTGACCCCCGGGGTGGGCGAGCGCGGTGCCGCTTTCGACGTGGCCAGCATGTCGGAAGAGGACTTCGCCAAGCTCTCCCCCGAGGACAAAAAACGTGAACGCGGGGACTACATCAGCCGTTGACGACGGCTCGCCAGTTACATAACCAGTGCATCGAGGGCCATCGGACGGCCCCGTGGAGGTGAGGGGCGCCCCGGGCTGGTAGAGCCGGGGCGATTCTCAACAGCGCAGCCGCCTCCTGCTGCTCGCTCGCCGAGACACGGCGTTCTCGCCCGCAGAGCGTTACCTGCACCCGAGTTCCCGGGCACTCCCCAACAGCCCGTCTTCGCCAGGGTGGCGACACAACCCAGACCCGACGACAGCAATTCGACGATAGGAGACGGCCATGTCCGTAACCAACTTTGCGCGGCTGAACGCCAAGCAGAAGATCGTCTGGTCGCGCGATGTGTGGGAAGCCGCCCGCGACCAGATGTTCATCAAGAAATTCCTGGGTACTGGCGATGGCGCCATGATCCAGCGCATCACCGAGCTGACCCAGACCGAGAAGGGTGAGCGGGTGATCATGCAGCTCGTGGCCGACCTGGTCGACGATGGTGTGATCGGCGACGACCAGCGTGAAGGCAACGAAGAAGAGATCCAGAACTTCGAAGTCGAGCTGAGCATCGACCTCATCTCCCACCAGGTGCGCAACAAGGGCAAGCTCGCCGACCAGAAGACGGTCATCAACTTCCGCGAGCAGGCCAAGAGCCGCCTGGCCTACTGGCTCTCGAACCGTATTGACCAGCTGGCTTTCCTGACCCTGTCGGGCATCTCGTATGCTTTCAACACCGACGGCAGCCCGCGGCAGAAATCGCCGTTCCCTCAGTTGAGCTTCGCTGCCGACGTGACTGCCCCCTCGTCCAAGCGCCACCTGATGTGGAACGGCTCCAATCTCGTGCCCAGCAGCACGGCAGCCATCACCAGCGCCTTCACCGCCAGCTACAAGATGATCGTGGACGCCGTTGCCTACGCGAAGGACCACTACATCAAGCCGCTGATGGCCGGCGGCAAGGAGTACTACGTGCTCCTGGTGAAGCCCGGCACCCTGGCGCAGCTGAAGAAGGACGCGGACTACCTGCGCGCAGTCGTGGCGATTGCCACCAAGGAAGGTGCCAATAGCCCCTTCTTCACCGGCGGCACCGTGACCGTGGACGGCGCGATCCTTCACGAGCACCGCATGGTGTACAGCACCACCGGTGCCGCAGCCGGCAGCAAGTGGGGCGCCGACGGCAACGTCAACGGCACCCGCACCCTGCTGTGCGGCGCGCAGGCGCTGGGCATGGCTGACCTGAGCGTGCCGGAGTGGGTCGAGAAGAAGTTCGACTACGACTCCAAGGTCGGCATCTCCGTGGACAAGATGTTCGGGCTGCTGAAGCCGAAGTTCTACTCGATCTACGACAAGTCGGTCGAGGACTTCGGCGTGCTCGCCATCGACCACTACCTGGGCTGAGGGCAGAGACCATGAGCATTTCCCGCAACTACAACCGTCAGTGCGTGGCCTTCGCCCTCCAGTCGATCGCCCTCGCCAGCTTCGCCGACGGCGCTGTGCAGCAAGCGGTTCAGCTGCCGGCCGGCGCCATCGTGACTCGCGCCTTCATCGTGGTGGACGAGGTGTTCAACGCCGCGACCACTGCGACCTTGAAGGTGGGCGACGCGGCGGATGACGACCGCTACAGCGCCACTCCGGTGGACCTGAAGACCACGGGCAAGAAGGACTTGGACGTCACCGGCTTCGAGCTGGCCGCCCAGGGCTACCTGACCGTGACCTACGCCAGTACCGGCGCTGCGGCAACCACCGGCAAGGCCCGCCTGTTCGTCGAGTACATCGACACCGGCAAGGCCGAGTGGACCCAGGGCTGACCTGGCAGGGGGCCGGGCAGCCGGCCCCTGTTTCCTTCACCCAACACAGGGGCATCACCATGAGTCAAGACAACGTCCGCTTCCTGCCGCCTCGTGGCCAGGACCTGCTACAGATCAGCCGTACCGATGGCCACTCCATCGTGATCCACGCCGTGGACCCGAGCGATGACAAGGAAGGCACCCTCGTCCCGCTGCGCTTTCGCAAGGACGCACTGGCTGCCGGCTGCAATGTCGTCGGCCTGGACCTCGGCGAGGAAGAAGGTCCGCCCGAGGGGCAGAAGACCGAAGTCGTGGTCAAGGCCATCCAAGCCATCCTTGAGCGCAAGGACGACTCGGAGCTGAACGGCGATGGCCGACCGAGCCTGAACGCGCTGAAGAAAGAGGCCGGCTTCGGCGTGACCCGCGATGAGTTCGAGGCCGCCTGGGTGGTCTTCGAGGAAAGCCTCGACGACGACGCGGACGCCTGATCGTGGCCATGAACACCGTCAGCGACCTGATCAAGGCCTTCCGGGAAGACGAGAAGGACGCCGTTGCTCCGTTCCTGTGGAGTGACGACAAGCTCGTGCGGGCCGTGAACGGGGCGCTGGCGGCGTTCTGCGAGCAGACCAGGATCGTCTACGACGAGATCGAGGCCGACTTCGCCGCGGGCGAGCGTGACCTGCCGCTGTCCGAATCGATCCTCGATATCGTCGAGGCCTCTATCGTCAACCCGCGTGAGCGCGACCTTGAGGTCGTGGCGCCCGGGGTGATCCCGCGCTCCAGCCTGCCGCGCGCCGGGTATCCCCGGTACCTGATCGCGGACGTGGTGAAGGGGCAGATGCGCATCGTGCCGACGCCGGCCGAGGCTGGCAGTCTGGTGCTGTCCGTCGTGCGCAAGCCGCTGCGCGAGGTGAACAAGGGCTCCAACATCCCCGACGTGCCGAGCGACTACCGCCCGCACCTGCTGCACTACATGCGCTTCATCGCCTACATGGACAAGGACGGGGAGCTCTACGACCCGGACAAGGCGATGGCGTCCCGCGCCCTCTTCGACAACGAGTGCCAGAGCGTCTACGAGGCCGGCCTGCGGCGTCGTTCGGCGGCATCTGGGCCCATTCGGTTCAGGTGGTAGCCATGCCTGAGCTGGTTCGCGTCGACGACTGGTCCGAGGGCATGAACAACCTGGCTCAGGTGGACCGCATCCCGCCGAAGCAGGTGCGCGACCTGCTCAACCTCGACCCGGTGGGCGGGGGCGGCCTGCAGCAGCGGGCCGGCCAGCGGAAGGTGGCCGACCTCGCAGGTGCCCATGGCGCGGTTCCGTATCGGGATGGGCTGCTGGTGGCTGCCGGCGGCAACCTGCTGCAGTACTCCGCCACCACCAACGAACTTCGGACCATCGGTGCCGCTCCTGCCACCGGTGGTCTCTGCGGCGCCGAGCTGAACGGTGACGCTTTCCTGTGCTCCGCCATCGACATGCTTCGCGTGCGCGGGGACCAGGTTGGCCCTTGGGGACTGCCCGAGATCATGCCGCGCGTGGTGTTGAGCAGCGGCAACCTGCCGGCCGGCATCTACCGGGTGGCGGTCACGGCCCTCGATCGCTTCGGCGCTGAATCCGGGGCGGCGCCCCTATTGGTCACGCTGGAGGCGCCTGGCTCCATCGACCTGCTGTGGACCGCACCGGCGGGGGCCACCAGTTGCCGCCTCTACGCCAGCGTAGCCAATGGCGAGACGCTCTACCTGCAGTCGAGCAGCCACACCGATGGCTTCAGCCTGACCAGCGTCACTGACTCCAGCGCCAGGCTGACCACCACCAACCTCGTGCAGCCGCCGGTGGCCACGCACGTCACCGCCTACAAGGGGCGCCTGGTGCTGGTGGTGGGTTCTGCCCTCTGGATCACCGAGCCGTTCGCGCCTCACCTGGTGAATCCCGCCTTCGGCTTCGTCCAGTACGGCGCGGCCATCGACATGGTGGCCGTCAACGACGCCGGCATCTTCATCGCTGCTGGACAGCGTACCTACCTGCTCATGGCGCCCGGTACCGAAGACGCCTCGCAGCGCGACATCTTCGGCTTCGGTGCCGTGCGCGGGAGCGGGGTCACGCTGCCGGGCGGCCAGGCCGCCTGGATGACGCAGTACGGCATGGCCATCGCCCAGGTCGACGGCACCGTCAGCCTGCCCCAACAACAGCGCTACGCGCCCAGCCTGGCGGCCTACGCCACGGCCGGCGTCGTGGACAACAACGGCCTGCAGATGCTGGTCACCACCATGAAGGGGGCCGTGGCCCCCAACACCCTCGGCGTCGAGGACTCCTTCGACATGGAGATTGAATGATGCACGTTCGAAACGAAGACGCCGTGACATTCGGCTTTGTCTACCACTTCGAGCTGATGGAGGAGGGCCGCCTGGTAAGCGAGTGGTATGAGCACAACCTGGTGCCGCTCGCTGGCCTGAACTACATGGCCCAGGCCATGTTCGGCGATACCTCGCCGATCGGCACCTTCTACGTCGGCCTCTTCGAGAACAACTACCTCCCGGCCTCCGGCGCGCTGGCTTCGGACCTGCCTGGCGTCATCGGCGAGTTCGTGGGGTACAGCGAGGCCGCCCGCCCACTGTGGAACCGGGTCAACACCAACGGCCTGATCACCAACGCAGCCAGCCGTGCGGTGTTCACCTCCAACCAGAACAAGCGCCTGTACGGCGGCTTCCTGGTGTCCAGCTCGGAGAAGGGCGGCAACACCGGGATGCTGCTGTCGGTGGCGCGATTCAACTCCCCCAAGGACGTGGAGGCCGGCCAGGTGCTGCGCGTCCGCGCGGAACTGTCCCTGATTCCCACGAACGTGGTGTGAGGCCCTCATGTCGACCCCGACCTATACCAGCGAGCAGATCATCGACCTGCTGTTCACCAACTCCACCAAGTACGTGTCGGCGCACACCGGCGACCCCGGTGCGACCGGCGCCAACGAGGTGGCGGCAGGCGTCGATGCGAACTACGCGCGCAAGGCGACCTCCCTGGTCAAGAGCCTGTCCGGAACCATCTACCGCGCCCGCAACAGCGCCGACGTGGTGTTCAACGCGGCGGCGGCCGGCGCGAGCTATTCGGTGACGCACCTCGGCATCTGGGATGCCGCGTCTGGAGGCAACTTCCTGGCGGCCTTGCCGCTGCCGGCGGCACTGCCGGTGGTGGCCGGCGCCATCAACGCCTTCGCCCTCAACGATATCGTCATCCGCGGAGACTGACATGAGCCTGAAATTCAGCACCGGCCTGCGCCGGGCATTGCTTGCTGTAGCGCCGCTGCGCACCGCGCTCAACGGCTGTGAGCTGCGGATCTATTCCGGGCCCGAGCCTGCCAGCGTCGACGCTGCCATCGCCGCGTCCAACCAGTTGCTGTTGACGATCAAGACCGACGCCGGCGCAGGCCTGACCTGGGAGGCGGATGCGCCGGGTGGCGTCATCACCAAGAACCTGGCCGAAGACTGGCGGGGCACCGTCGTTGCGGCCGGCGCCGCGACCTTCTTCCGCTTGGTGCTGCCGGCGGATACCGATGCCGCCTCTACCTCCGCTGTGCGCATCCAGGGCAGCGTCGCCATTGCCGGCGCGGATCTGAACTTCAGCAGCACGGCCTTGGTGGTTGGCGCCGTGCAGCGCCTTGAGGCCTACGCGATCGCGCTTCCCGAATTCTAAGGAGCGGCCATGGCCAACCGGCTGAGTAAAGTCCCGGCGGTGCGCAACATCCCCGGGACGCCGGGGGTGCCGGCGATCCCTGCGTATTGCGTAGACGTCCCGGTCTTCTCCGACTTTGGCGCCTATGCGAATAACCTGCAGCTGATGGCCAGCCTGACCCAGATGCTCACCCAGCAGAAGCTGGGGAACACCTACTACGGTGAGGTTGGCATTGATGCTTCAGGCCGCCCGCTCTACGGCCCGAAGGTGGTCGGCGTGCCGCCGGAGATCCGCGACATGTTCGTCGGGGCCGGCGGCGCGGGTGGGCCGCTGGTGTGGTACTACGAGAAGCGCTGCTACCCGGCCACGCCTGCTGTTCCAGCGGTGCCGCCCAAGGTGGTGTACGACGCGCTGCCCGGCTGGAACAGTGGTGGCCAGTCCATCGGCGGCCTGCTTGGCGACGGCTACGCCCAGTTCATCATCGGTCCCAGCTCCATTGGCGCGGTGGTGGGGCTGAACAGCCGTTCCGATACCGTGAGCCCGGCCGATTGCAGCCATGCGTTCTACGGCCACCAGGGCGCCCTGGACATCTACGAAGGCGGTGTGGTGGTGCAGTCGGTGGCCACGCCACTGTCGGCCCGTCCGGTCCTGCGCGTGGCCAGGTCCAAGGGGATCGTGCAGTACCTGGTGGATGGGGTGGTGGTCCGTACCAGTCCAACCCGGAGCACCGGTTTCGCGCGGCTCGACGTCTCCCTCTACGCGGCCGGCGACTTCGTTGAAGACCCGTTGCTGGCCAACTACAACTTCGGCACGGCATCCGGGCGGGTTGGCATCACGGCCAGCTTCGACCGGCGCCCCCGGGCGGAAGGGCGCGTAGGCGTCAGCGGCTACGCCCTCGGCCGCGTTGGCGATCGGCGGTACAGCTCGGCGTCCGGTCGTGTCGGAATCCAGAGCAGTGCGGTCGGCCACACGCTGAACCACTCCAGCGCCGCCGTCGACATCGGCATCGAGGGCCAGGCGACGCCCGCCGCCAATGGCGGTGTCGGGACATTCCGTGGCGGCTACCTCGGCATCGGCGGCGACCGCGCCTACGCGCAGGGCGTCGGCGTCTACCGAGGCGGCTACCAGGGCGAAGGGCGCGCCGGTTTCCCCGAGATCTCCTTCTCCTACGGCGTGGGGTATGGACCGAAGCCGCTCGGTACCGGTCGAGTCATCAGCGGCGGCGTCGGTCGCGGGTCCGGGGTGGCAGCCGCTGCCCAGGGCGTAGGCGGGGAACATGGCTACGCCCAGGGCGTGGGCGTCTACCGGGGCGGCTACATCGGCATCGGCTACGCGCCTTGGCTGGACAGCAGCTCGGCACAGTTCGGCGAGCCGATCCTGGTGCGAGACACGTTCTCGCTCGGCGCTGACCTGCAGGCCAGCTTCATCTCGACCGTGACCGTCGGCGACGACGTGCTGCTGGAGGTGGAGATCACCGAGGGCCTGGAGTGGTTCGAGACCATCTTCGCCGGCAGCCTGATGGCAGAGCAGGGCGATGTCGACCTGGCCTTCGCTGACCAGGTGCTGGTGAGCACCCAGTCCAACATCCCGCAGCTGGAGGGCATCCAGTACGCCTCCAACATCCTCACCGGCGCCCTCACGCGCTACAGCAACTTCGACTTCCTTGCGATCGGGCGCACGCCCTACGGCTCGTTCGGTGTGCGGGAGGACGGGATCTACCGGATCGCGCCGGGCGATGACGACGGCGATACCGTCGACATGCAGGTGGACTTCGGTGCCACCGACTACGGGACCAACCAGCTCAAGCGAGTGGATGCCGTGTACTTCGGGCTCTGTACGGACGGCCAGGTGCTGGCTGTGCTGCGCGCTGACGACGGCGCCGAGCACACCTATAAAGTCGTCTCCCGTGAGCCGACCCTGCGCGCCACCACGGCCAAAGGGGTAACCGGGCGATCCTGGCGGCTGAAGCTGAAGATCTACGCGGCCAGCCAGGCAGAGCTGGCCACCGTCGAAACATCAGTCGCAGCGTCCAGCCGGAGGCTCTCCTGATGGCCATCGTCAACGCCAAGTCGTTGTGCGTGTCGGGGACCTACCTTCTGGACCGCGCGAAGCGCCTGGCCTTGCGCCTGGTCCGGTTCAACCGGCAGTCGAACTCCGAGATCATCGACGGCTACCTGATCCGCGCCACGCGCAATGGGGCCTCCGCCACTGCAGTGATCATCGACCCGCCGGGGCAGCTGTTGGTCGTCGATGCGCGGCTGGACGACCGAGGGAATGCCTACCCGACCGGCCCCCGCGACCAGTTCGACAGCCGCATCGGATTGGCATCCGCCCCGCTGGGCTACGAGGACGTGGAGCCGAAGACTGTGGTCCCCAAGTTCGTCGCCCTGGGTTTCGACCCAACACAGCAGGGGCCGCTCGCGCCCTGGCAGCAGGCCTTCCTGTGGAGGTCCTACAGCACCGTGCACCGTGACGTCATCCGGGCGCACGCCCTGCGGGTCTATCCGGCGCCCGGCAGCAGCTATCCCTACGACTCCGCCGACCAGGTGCCTGCTGGGTCTCTGGTGTACAGCGGTGTCCAGGCCTACCCCAGATCCGAGGCACTTCCCGGCTACTGGCTGGCAGAGTCGTTCATCGAGCAGCACGCCCCCGGCTATCAATTGCTCGCCAGGACCAACCTGGGCTACATGTCCTTCGAGTACCAGGGGATGCAGGGTGCATCGGCATCCACCGGGCCGTGGACCCTGCTGGTCCTGCCCGTGGTGACGAACGTTGACCCGGACGCAGCTCACAGCTGGGGGAACAGTGCGCTGCTGTTCCTGCTGCTCAACTACCAGGCGGCCCAGGCCGGGCAGCAGCCGGCTACCGTCGCCTGGAGCAGGCTCTGGTCGCCGGACCAGCACAGCGTCGACTTCTTCCACAATGGCCCCTGGCTGGCCAGGCCCCGGCGCTCCATCAGCTCGCCCTTCGAGGCGCCGCAGAATGCCTGGTCTGCATTCTGGGATGCCTGGGAGGCGGGCGGGCGCGTTGTGCCGGCCGGCGGCAGCCGACCCAACTGGACCGATGCCCTCGGCGTTGCCTGGTTCAATGGGCGCTTCGTGGTGAACGCCAGGCTCTGCGCGCTCAACGCGACCCTCTCCGACCCAGGCGCAGGCTGGGATTTCGAGTACGTCGACGCCGGGGGCGCTGCCACCGTGCGTTTCGAGGTTGGCCTCGACGGTGACTTCCTGGTGGCCGAGCTGACGCACGAAGTGTGGGACAGCGCCGATCCAACCAGCCCGGGCAGGCGCAGGCCCTACGACGTCTGGGTGGCTGGGCATCTGGATGAAGCCCGGGTCCATGCGGTCAACCCGGTGGCCACCATTCCCCTCCCGGGGGCGCTGGTCGAGGTGACCTGGCGGATGGAGGGCAACCGTGCCGGCATCTTCAGCCTGGGTGAGGGCCCCTTCATGCCCGCCGACCTGGCGTCCGGAAGACTGGAGTTCTCGGTCACCCTGCTGGACGCCGCTGGCCAGGAACTCCCGGCGGTGGTGTACCAGGTCCGTTTCGAGGAGCTGGGCGCTGGCATTCAAGGGCCGACGATCCCGGTCTTTTCCTCCGGTACCAGTCCCGTGCTGATGCCGCCGACGGGCAGCTACAAGCTGTGGCCCTTGGCTCCGATGTTCGTGCCGATCAGCAAGTACGAGGTTGCCTTCGTCTGCTATGAGGCCTGGCAGGACTTCGGTACCGGCGTAGCCAGCCCTGTGCACCTGGCAGTGTTCGATCTGCGCACCGGGCGCGCCGGCCTGCGCTCGGCAATCGGGTTCAGCCATCAGCCAGCAGTGCAACACCAGTTCCCGGTGCACATCAGCTGCATGCAGCGGACCGTGTTCGATGCCGCCGGCAACACCGTCCTCGAGGCCGTGCTCTTCGCCACCGTCGAGACGGAAAACGCTGTGCGCATCAGCAGGGACAGCGGCAGGACCTGGAGCGACTACCTCACCTTCCCCCGGCCGCGCGCCGGAGCCTACTACCTCGGTAGCCCCCTGCTGGCCTCGACCAGGGGTGGCGCCGCCATTCTGGAGGACTGACCCCATGGCTTCCGTAGAAGATGCCGTCACCCGCCTGCAGGGTACCGTCGAGAGCACCTTGCGGTCGGCGCGGGAAACCGCGTCCCGCATCACCGGCTCCGTGGTACCTGACCTGCTGGCTCATGCCTTCGACTTCCAGGTCGACAAGCCGAACCTGGCGCCGCCGCCGACCATGAGTGACCTGTTCCCGGGCGTTGACCAGACGAACTCCGAGCTGATCCGGCTCGATGCCGAAACCGAGAAGTGGCTGGGCAAGTACTTCCCGGAGCTGACCGCCTGCCTGCGCGACAAGCCTGAGCAGTGGCTGTGCAAGATCATCAGCGGCAGCGACCCGTTCGGCGACAGCGGCGCGGTGATCGACGCCCTGTGGCATGAGGCCCGCGATCGTGCCTACCGTGCGGCCAGCACCGAGACGCAAGGGGTCCTGGCGGCGTTCTCCGAGCGCGGCTTCACGCTACCGCCGGGGGTCGCCGTTCGTCTGGTGAGCGAAGCGGAGCAGCGCGCCGGCCAGGCGATCGCCGACGTCAACCGTACCGAGACGGCTCGGATGGCCGAACTGAAGCTGGACCTGCTGAAGTTCGCCGAGGAGCAGGCCATCCGCCTGAAACTGGGCGTCATGGACACGCTCCGCGCCTTCTACGTCTCCTGGCTGTCGATTCCTGACAAGGACATCGAGCGCGCCCGCATCCGCGCCCAGGCGCAGGCTGCCCTCTACCAGGCCCTGAGCAGCTACTACAACGTCGAATTGGGTTTCGAGCAGCTGCGCCTGCGCGCGGCCGAGACCGGCATCGACGCGGCCATGGGCATCGACCGCAACAAGATCGCCGCCTTTTCCAGCAACCGCCCGGCTGAGGCCCTGGCACAGGCTGTGCGCGGATTCACCGATGTGGCCAGCTCCGCATCCAACGCGGGTTCGGCGCTGGTCGCCGAGATCACCACGGGGTAAGCCATGATCTATCCCATGTTCGCGATGTACGGCATCGGGGTGGATGCCCCGGGCCACCTCGTGCTGATCCGCTCGCCTGGTTCGCCGGACGTGCAGCGGCGCTATCCGGCGGTGCTCGCGCCCAGGATGCTCAGCATGATCGGACGGCAGGACCTTTTCGTGACCGGTGACCCACAGACGGCTGACCCGATCGGGACCTACCTGGCGGATATCGACACCAACCCGCCCGACCAGGGCGATATCCTGCAGTTCGGTGTCACCTGGACCAATGGCCCATGCCTGGTGATGCCCCTCGAGGATGGCCGGTTCGTCATCGCCTCCAGTGTCTACGTGTATGTTTCCGAGCCGGACGCCGAGGAGGGCGGCCCGAGCATCCAGCTTGCAGGGCTGGCAGTGAACGGCAACCACTACCCCGTCGCGATCTCCAGGGCCGGCACCACCATCCGCATCCTCTACGTGACGCGCGGCAACACCAACCAGCACGCCTACCTGCTGAACTTCGACCTGGCGGCCCCGCCGTTCGGCTCCGTGATCGATCTGCAGCAGGGGCCGCAGTACGCCGGCAGCGTCACCTGGCCCTATGTCGAGCAGGACCATTACAACTGGTACACCGGGCTGATCCCGCATGTGATGGGCGCATTCGACTACTGCGTCTTCCGCAATGCCGACCGCAGCAACGATGGCACCGACAACCTGTTCGTGGGCGTTGCCATCGGCGCGCCATTCGCCGACGGCGGCCAGATGATGATGTCCGGCTACCAGGTCACCAAGGGGCAGATCGGCGAGGCGAGCTTCGACACCTTTACCTCGGGCGGTACCCTGACCGGTACCACGCTCACCAGCCAGACCTACACCTCGGCCCCCGTGTGCACCACCACGGACATGATCAATGCGTCGGGGGTGGCCGCGAATCCGGATGACTACTTCTTCGACTCGACGATGAGCACGCTGCTGCTTTCCTTCGAGACCCCGCCGGTACCGGTTTTCTGGACGAACATGAGGCGCGCCGTCGAAGTCGTGTAGGGCTTGCCCATTCCGCCCGGTGACATAGCGTCGGGTGCATCCACCCCAGGGAGCACCCCACATGGCTATTCAAAATCCGTACAAACTCGGCTCAATCACTGGCGATACGTCGCTCGCTACCCAGAAGGCCAAGGGCATTTCGCCTTTGCCCGGCATCATGCCCATCGAGGCGCCGTCTGCACCTTTCAAACTCCCGGACCCGATGCGTATGGACGGGGGCTTGCTCTCGCGTGACTCTCAGGCACAGACCAAACCCTCGCCGTTGCGCCTTGATGGTGGCGTCCAAGGCTACCCGCCGCCGGCTCCGGAACAGCGATACGACATCGGCGACAGTCCGGTGCCTGGCAACCCCGCGCGAGCCAAGGCCATGCAGGCCCAGTATGATCAGCCTGTGTTCAAGGGCGCTCCCCAGGGTGGCCTTGGCAGTAGCCAAACTCCACCGGATCAACAGGATCAGTCTGGCTCCAGCGTGAAAAGGTTTGTTCACGGTCTGGCCAACTACCACAATGGAGTCGTGGACACTGTATTGGGTGGTGCCGGAGCGCTCGTTGCAGCGCCTTGGGACTGGGCGCGAAATGGGCTCACCACACTGGCCGGCGGCGACCCGTACTCACTGCCAGGTGGGACGACAATGTTCCGAGATGCGGCGTACCAGCGCCTGGACAAGGGTGTTGAACAGCTCAGCAAAACCGGGCAGATCGTCGGTGATACCGCGCTGACGCATTTAGGCGCTAAGCGCCGCGATGGCTCTGACCCCTCCAAGCCGGCACCGCCAGCTACCGAGGCGCAGTCGAAAGAAGACGCTGCTGCAACAGAGGAAGCCGCAGCCACCTCACTCAAACCTGAAGGCTCCAGTGGCTCCAGTGGCTACGGCGAGACCGGCATTGCTGGCGTCGTCGGCCGGCGCGGCGCCAACGGTGTCATGGAGTTCTCCAACGACCCCAACGACGTGGCAGGCGCCAAGGGCAAGGCCGGGGGCGGTATCGGCGATGGCATCGGTACGCTCAGCATCATGAGTGGTGGCGCCGAGGGCATGCAGCGCAACCTGGCCGCCGCGGAGATCATTCGGCAGACCCGTCGTGACAACGCCGGCGGTGGACTCACCATCGTCGGTGACTCCACCCGTGGCCGTGGCCTTGACCAGCAGCAGGCCGAGCGCGTTGCCAGTGCCAACTGGGATCGCCAGCAGCAGGCGAAGCTGGAGGCCCGGCAGGCAGGCGGTATCGCAGGAGGGCTGGACCAGTTCTTCAACAACCAGCTGCAGCGGCAAGCCACTGAGCAGCAGATCGCGGCGCGCGGGCTGGAGTTGCAGAAGCAGGAGCGGCTCAACGGGCTGCTTGCAGGGTTGGACGATCAGAGCAGGTCGCCGGAAGAGCGGGCTCTGCTGCGGGAGACCTACTTGCAGATGACCACCCCGCTCAAGGATCAGCGCATGGTCAGCATCGGCGAGACAGTCGATCCGGCCACCGGCCAGGCGATCAAGAGTCCGATGCTGGTGGACCTGATCAAGGGCACCAGTACCCGCATCGATGGCGGCCAGCAGGCCCCGACCATGACGCCCCAGCAGCTTGCGGATCTGGATGAGATGACCCAGGAGCTGGCGAAGAAACCTGGCATCAACTCGCAAGACATCGAGCGGCTGAACGAGCGGCGGCAGGCTGCGAACCTCAAGCCCCTTCCAACCGGAGGGGCATGACATGGCCGACAACTACGACATTCTGGCCGACCTGGATGCCAGGCTGGCGCGCAAGCAAGCCACGCTCAGCGGCGAGTTCGGCAAGGGGATTGCCTCCGGCGTTGACGCACTCCAGGGCTCGCTGTACGGCCTGGCCGGCTTGGTCGGCGATGTAGTGGCCGAGCCCGGGCTGCGTGACTGGGGGATCGCCGGCTACCTGCGCAACCAGGATGAAGCGCAGCAGAACCCCGCCCTTGTCCAGCGAGTCGAGGATGTGGGCAGCCTGAAGGATGCCGGACTCTACGCGGCACAAGGGTTGGGCCAGTTGGTGCCGTTCGCCGCCAGCTCGATCGCGGGTGGCGGCATCGGCGGAGTAGCAGCACGAGTCGCCGGCCGAAAAGCCGTCGAGAGGATGGTCAAAGGGAAGGTTGCCCAGGGGCTAGAGCGTGCGGCAGCAGAGCGCGCGGGCCAGGTTGCTGCGCGCGAGATGACCAAGCGAGGCGCCCAGGTCGGACTGGCGGGCACGTCCATTGGGACGGAGCAGGGCAGCATCTACGGCGATATCTATAAGAAGACCGGGCAATACGCCCCAGGCACCGCCCTCGCCTATGGAGCCGCCGCGGGCGCACTGGATGTGGTCCCGGAACTGGGCCTGCTCTCCAAGGCGATGCGGCCCAGCAAAGGGCTCCTGCGTGCCGCAGGGCAGCAGGCCGGAATCGAAGCCGCAACGGAGGCAGGGCAGACGGCTGTCGAGCGCCTGGCAGTGCAGCGCGTCGATCCCAGCCAGGAGGCGTTCAACGCGGAAGGCCGGAGCGAGCTGTTGAACGCGGCCATTCTCGGCGGCATCGGCGGCGGCATTCTTGGTGGTGGCGTCGATGCTGCGGGGCGCATTGCCCAGCGTGCCCTGCAGGCACCTGCCTCGCCGGCAGCCCAGCCGCCCACTCCGGAACCGGCGGGCCCGATCAGCCGCTCCGCTGCGCTCCTTCCTGGGCCAGCACCGCTGGCGGCCTTGCCCGCGCCTGACCCGGTGCTCTACGGAGACTCCAGCGGCACCATTCGCGACACCGGCCCGGTACGTGACGTGGACAGGGAACAGCGCCCGGTGCCGGGTCGTGAGCAGGCCCAGCCTCGTTCGCCCTTCGGCGGTGGCGGGATCGATCAGCCTGTGCCGCGCGGCGTGGTGCCGTTGTCCGGTGAACTGATCCAGGCGCCGCCGCCGGCCGTCCGGGAAACCCCGCCCATGGCGGTGCGGACCTTCGACGCCAGCCCGATCTACCCCGGCCTGCCGGATCTGCGCCCGGAGGCGGTGGTGGTGGACCCCAGTGGTCAGGCGTCGTTCGCCCGGGTGCCCACCCCAAGGCCAGTGGAGGACCAGGGGCCGAGCTTTGGCGCGGGCATGGACAGGCAGGCGCAGCCGGCACAGCGGCCGGTGTTCAGCGAAGTCTTGCAGCAGGCGCGCCAGGCACAGGGTGCGCTGGACGCCAAGGCCCTGGCAGAGCGGACGGGCGCAAGCCGGGCGATGGCGACTCGGGCGCTCGCTGGCGCAAAGGTAGAGCAACAGGTCACCGCAACCGCCTACAAGAGCGTGCCCGGCGCCAACAAGGCGCTGAGGAGTCTGCCGCTGCCCGACGAGTTCGAGGTGGTGAAAACCGGTAACCGACAGTGGGCGGTGCAGCGGCGCCCCGTACAGGAGCGTGCATATATTGATAGTGGGACAGGGCCTGTTGATGAGCGAGCAGCAGGCGATCAGGGTGCTGCGCCGTTCCAGCCGACTGACCCGGCAGGAGTACCGGATGCTGAAGCAACGGCGCAAGCTGCCGCAGTCCAGCCAGTGGAAAGCGGAGCTGGTGTTCCTCCTGCAGCTGCGGGGGCCGACGGACAGCGTGCATTGACGGTGGCCAAGCCCCCGGCCCAGCCAGAGCCTGTGGCGCCTCCGCAGCCGGCCGACGGCGCGTCGCCTCGCGCCAACGATAGGGAGCAGGGCGCCGAGGTCGAGCAGCCCAGTGCCACCCCAGACCGCCAGCAGGTCCAGGAAGCCGAGGCGCCTGCGCAGGCTGAAAGCCAGGGCGCCGCGAGCCAGGCCGAAGCGGGTGCTGCTGTCAGCACCGATCGCAAGTCCAATCCGGCGGATGACGCCGGCGGTGGCCGAGGGCGCAACGATGCCCCTTCGGAGAAGCCGGCCAGGATCGAAGACTTCGGCGAGAAGCTCGGTGGTGCCAGAAAGGATCTGTGGAAGGGGTTTCGCGAGAGCATTTCCGCAGATGTCGATGTCGCCGCTGAGCCGCTGAGCAAGTCGTTCCCGGAGCCAGACTACGAAAGCCTGTCCAGCGAGGGCGTGGACCCGAAGGTACTCGCGCTGATCGCCGCTATGCGGGCCGAGATCCCGGCCAAGCCGCGTATCGGCCACCGGGTGCGTATGTGGTCTGACAAAGTGAAAGTGCTCCGCGATTTTGCCAAGCAACTGCTTGAGGGTGAACTGTCGGCTGACCAGGTGCTTGGCCAGATGCGCGGCCGATCCGCGCTCGGCGAGCTTGCTGACACTGTGCCGGTGCTGGCTCGCTTGCCGGCGTCGCTCCTGAAGTCGGCCTCGAAGTGGCGCATCACGTCGGGCAGCTATACCGTGTTTGCGGGGGAGCGCCTGGAGCGGCCCACCACCATCTATGTACTGGAGGACCCGGCCCAGAGGCTGGTAACAGGCATTCGTGGGAGCACCGCTGAAGCGATCACCGATGCTGCCGTGAAGCACCTCACCAAGGTGCTGGGTGACCAGCCTGCAGGGGCTGGGCGTGTGTCGAAGATCGAGGTCTATCAGGACAGGATGTCGAAGCAGTACATGCTCGGCTACAAGGGGGCCGGCGGCGTGGTCCGCCTGAAGACCAACTTCGCAACGAGCCGCGATGCACGTAACTACCTGAATGACAACCGCGACGAGCTGGAACAGAAGCTGGCGGAGCTGAGAGCGGCGCCGGTGGTTCGCCGTGAGCGCAACGAGGATCGTGTTGGACCTGCTCGTCACGAAGGTGATGTGTCGCCGGACCAGTTCCTTTCAACCTTCGGTTTCCGGGGTGTGGAGTTCGGCAACTGGGTAGAAGGATCTCGGCGTCAGCGCGACTTGAACAACGCCTACGACGCGCTGATGGACATGGCTGATGTCCTGGGCATTCCACCCCAGGCTGTTTCGCTGAACGGCGAGCTGGGCCTGGCGTTTGGTGCTCGCGGGAAGGGAGGGTCTGACCCGGCGTCTGCGCACTACGAGCGCGGCAAGGTCGTCATCAACCTCACCAAGAAGAATGGGCCGGGCAGCCTGGCGCACGAGTGGCTGCACGCTCTCGACCATCACTTCGGGAAGCGTGATGCCCAGAGTGGCTTCATGAGTGAGCGTCGTCGCCGTGAAAAGGAGTTCAACCCGATAACCCGGAAAATGGAGGATGTTCAGTATCCGGTCAGGGACGAGGTGTTCAAGGCGTTCAAGGCTATCGAGCGCGCGGTCAATGCCGGTGATTTCAAGGCGCGTGCGGTTGAGCTGGACCAGGCCCGTAGCAAGCCCTACTGGTCCACCACCGTGGAGCTCGCAGCCAGGGCTTTCGAGAAGTACGTCGACGCCCGGCTTCGAGACACCGAGCAGTCCAACGACTATCTGGTCAACATATCGAAGTCCAGCGTTGCCTACCCCAACGACGAAGAGTTGCAGAGCGGTGGCATCCGCGAAGCGTTCGACCAGTTGTTCCAGACACTGGAGGTCCGCCAGACGGAGAAGGGGCAGCAGCTGTATTCCCGGGCCAGCTACCGCCAGGTACCTTCCCGTCAGGCCAAGGGGGTGCGCGCTGAGTCGCTGTCGAGGACACTGGCCGGCATGGCAGCGAGCTGGAAGAACGCGCCCCAGATCCATGTCGTGCAGTCGATCGACGAACTTCCCCCTCGACTTCGCCAGCAGGTGCGGCGAGATGGCGCGCTGGACGTCGAGGGTCTCTACGATGCCCAGGGCGTCTACCTCATCGCCGATAACCTTTCCAGCCTGCAGCATGCCGCCTTTGTCCTGCAGCATGAGGTCATCGGGCATGCCGGCCTCCAAGGGGCATTTGGCAAGCGGCTCAACCCGCTGTTGCTCAGCATCTACAAGGAGCACCCGGCCCTACGGTCGTCGGCCGATCGCTTGCGGGATCGCTATGGCTATGACAAGGCCTTGGCCATGGAAGAGGTCCTGGCAGATCTCGCCGCGGCTGGGCGCCTTACCGAGCAGCGCTTCTGGCCTCAGCTGGTGGCGGCCGTTCGCAATGCGTTGCGCGCCATTGGCTTCCGCGTGCGCTGGACCGACCAGGACATCGCGGCCCTGCTGGGCACTGCGCGGCGCTTCATCGAGAAGGGCGGGGACAAGGGCACCGCCGGGTTGGTACAGACCTACTCCCGGGAGCCCGGAACGGGACTGCCCGCTGCGCTGGAGAAGGAAATCGACGAAGTCTTC
Source organism: Pseudomonas sp. 1D4 (assembly GCF_001728925.1). Lineage (NCBI taxonomy): Bacteria > Pseudomonadati > Pseudomonadota > Gammaproteobacteria > Pseudomonadales > Pseudomonadaceae > Pseudomonas > Pseudomonas sp. 1D4. The sequence goes on along the minus strand of NZ_LXJQ01000014.1, from coordinate 79,060 downwards.
AGGGGCAAGACACTCACCAAGCCCCTGTCCCTCGGCGGAACGCCTGACGTGCTGAAGGCACTGGGGGCTGCCGATGCACCGATCAACATCACCGAAGACACGCTGTGGAAGGCCGTGGACAAGCACAGCCTGACGCCCAGGGATGTGAAGGCCGCCCTGGCTGCACTCGGCGAGCCGGTGATGGTGTTCGATTCCGCCACTGCGCCGGACGGCCTGGTGGCGCTGGTGGAGACGGCGAGCCGTGGGCGCTCGGTGGTGGTGGCGGTGCACATGAACCGCGCGGAAAGGGTCACCGTGAACCGGATCGCCAGCATCCACGCCAAGGACAGCACAGGCTTCATCAGGCAGTGGATGGAGACCGGCTTGCTGCGATACGTGGACAATAAAAAAGCCGATGCTTGGTCCAAGGCTAGAGGGCTCCAATTGCCCAAAGCGGGACCAAAACATCGGCTCGGCAAAAAGGTACTGCGTCCGGAGGACATTGGCAAGGAGGCGGGTGACGTGCGGTATAGCCGCGCAAGCCAACGGGCGGCCGACTTCTTCGACCAGGTGACCAACCGTGGTGAGGTGCGTTTCCCGGAGCACGCCACCTCGGCCCAGCGGGATGCGCTCGGCAAGATCGGCGCCTTCATCCGACAGGAACCGCTGGCCAAGACCGCGCGAGCGCTGTCCGAGCGCTGGAAGGAGAAAGTCATCCAGGGCGTGTTCGACCAGTTCGCGCCGATCGCCAAGCTGGACCAGGCCGCCTACATGCAGGCTCGCCTGTCCAAAGGCACGGACGGAGCGCTGGAGGCCACCTTCTTCCATGGCCGGCCGACGATCACCGACGGGGCGCTGGACGTAGAGGCGGACGGCCAGGGCTTGCGTGGGGTGTTGGCGGAGCTGAAGGGAGAGCACGATCTCTTCTTCGCCTGGATCGCCGGCAACCGCGCCGAGAAGCTGGCCCAGGAGGGGCGCGAGAACCTCTTCACCCCGGAAAACATCGCAGCGCTGCGCTCGCTCAATCAGGGCACTATGGCCGACGGCCGCAGCCGCGCGGTGGTCTACCGCGACGTGCTCAAGCAGTTCAACGCCTACCAGAAGGCGGTGATGGACGTGGCCGAACAGGCCGGCCTGATCGACGGCAGCAGCCGCAAGCTCTGGGAAAGCGAGTTCTACGTCCCGTTCTATCGGGTGATGGAGGAGGGGGATGGTACCGCCGGCCCTGGCCAGATCGGCGGGTTGACCGGGCAGAAGGCCTTCAAGAAGCTCAAGGGCGGCAAGGAGCCGTTGGGCGACCTGATGGCCAACACCCTGGCCAACTGGTCGCACCTGCTCTCGGCATCCATGAAGAACATGGCGGCGAACAAGGCGCTGCAGGCTGCCGAGCAGATGAACATCGCCACCCGCGTGCGCGAGGCGGAGAAGGGCAGCCTTCGGGTAATGGTCAACGGCAAGGAGCGGCACTACCTGGTGGACGATCCCCTGGTGCTTGACGCACTGACGATGCTGAATCACCAGGACTGGAACAACCCGGCCATGAAGGCTATGCGTTCCTTCAAGCATGCGCTGACCGTGGGGGTCACCAGCAGCCCCGCGTTCCGCGCCCGCAACCTGCTACGTGACAGCATCTCCTCGATCGCCGCCAACGACCTGGGCTACAACCCGCTGAAGAACATGGCCGCGGGCTGGAAGGGAACCGGCAAGGACAGCCCAACGCTGCACCGGCTGCTGGCCGGCGGCGGCGCTGTGCGGTTTGGCTCGTTGAACGATGGCGACCAGGCCACCTACGCGAAGCGCCTGATCAGTCGGGGTGTCGACTCCAGCCAGATCCTCAACACCCCCGCCAAGGTGGCCCGCGCGCTGCGCGGTGCCTGGGACAAGTACCAGGAGATCGGCGACCGACTGGAGACGGTCAACCGTGCGGCCCTCTACGAGAAGCTGCGCGCCGAGGGCAAAAGCCACCTGGAGGCCAGCTACGCCGCCCGTGACCTGATGGATTTCACCTCGGCCGGCAAGTGGGCCAGCGTGCGCTTCCTGACGCAGATCGTGCCCTTCATGAACGCCCGCCTGCAGGGGATGTACAAGCTGGGGCGCGGTGCCTCGGCAGATCCGCGCCGCTTCCTGGCAGTCTCCGGTGCGGTGGCCATGGCCTCGACCCTGCTGTTCCTGCTCAACAAGGACGACGAGGAGTTCAAGCAGCTGCCGGACTGGGTCCGTGACACCTACTGGTGGGTGCGCATCCCGGGTACCGAGAAGGCGCTGTACCTGCCCAAGCCCTTCGAGGTCGGGGTCATGGGGTCGGTGGCCGAGCGGTTGACGGAGCTGGCACTCTCCGGGGACGACTACCGGGCCGGCGACTTCGCCAGCACGGCTGGCTCGCTGCTGTGGAACCAGCTTTCCATGAGCCCGGTACCGCAGGCCTTCAAGCCCCTCATGGAAGCCGCTTTCAACTACGACAGCTTCCGCGACCGCCCGATCGACAGCATGGGCCAGGAGCGGCTGCCGGCGGAGGAGCGCTACACCGCCAGGACCAGCGCGTCGGCCGTGGCCGCCGGGCAGTTGACCGGGATCTCGCCGCAGCGGATCGAGCACCTGGTGCGCGGCTACTTCGGCTGGCTCGGCACCCAGGCGCTGAACACCGCCGACTACCTGACTCGCGGCATCACTGACCTCCCGTCGAATCCGAAGAGCGACCTGACCAACCCGGACAACTGGACGCTGTTCGGGGACTTCGTGAAGGCAGCCGACCCGGGCAGTGGCAGCAAGTACCTGACCCGCTTCTACGAGATGCAGCACCAGATCGACCAGCTCTACGCCTCGGCCAGCGAAGCACGGAAGGTGGGGGATCTGGAGCGTCTGCAGCAACTGGCTGGCAACGAGATGCTGAAGCTGCGGCCGGTCTACCAGGCCGCCAACCGGCAGATCACCGCCATCAATCAGCGCATCAAGGCCGTGACGAATGATCGGTCACTGGGCGCGGCGGAGAAGGCGGAACTGTTGAAGCAGCTGAACGCAACCAGGAACCGAGCTGCGCAACTGGCGGACGAGCGGGGGCGGGCAGCGGGCTGAAAAGGGGGTTGCCCAGGCCCGCCAGTGACATAGCGTCGAGCGGGCTTGGGCAACCAGGTCGGCCTCTCTGCAGGCCGCAGCAGGCTAGGTTCGCTACCGAAAAGGGATGGTCTACTCCCGCCTACGCCCCTGCCTGCTGACCCTTCTTCTAGGCGGAGGGAGAAACCGATGAACAACGTCATTCCGTTCCATTACCAAGGGCAGGCTATCCGTTTCAACCGCGATGGATGGATCAATGCCACAGCGGCGGCGGCCGTATTTGGCCAGGAACCGCGAGATTGGCTGCGGCTTCATGAAACTGAATGCTACATGCGCGCCCTTGCCAAGCACCTTGGCATCCCGTTTGAGCCCAAGATGGTCGAGCGTAAGCAGAGCAAGAAAGTCCAGGGTGGCAAATCCGGTTTCCGCCCCGAATTGAGCAACTGCGCGGGTTTGGTCGTGACTCGCAGGGGCGCAGCAGCCAATGGCGGCGGTACCTGGCTTCACCCGAAACTGGCCGTTGCGTTCGCTCGCTGGCTGAATGTGGACTTCGCGGTCTGGTGCGACCTTCACATTGATGCACTGCTGCGTGGTGAGGCCGAGCCGCTGCAGGAGTTCGAGCGAGCCAGCGCTGTCTTTGCAGAGCGCGAAGCTCTTGCAAGCCTCCACGGCAAGGGGTTGGCAGCCTGGCGGGTCGAGAAATCCCCACTGAAGCGGGAAGTGGAGTACTGGCGGGAGCAGATGCAGCTTGTGCTCGGCCTGGACGAACCTACTTCGCGTACTTTGGGCCTACCTGGTTGACAGCAATACGGATCGCATCGGCAACGCTGTAACCTTTCGCTATTAGCGAGTTGCGAACCTGAATGACTTCAGCGATCGCTGCCTGGTTGGCGTAGGGTTTGGTGTGATCCAAGAAAGGAAAATTGCGGTACGCAATGCCAAGCTGAATAGCAACGTCGACATCATATTCATCGTCCTGCTGTGGGGAACCGTATGTGGTGCCAGAAGACACAGGAGGGCGATCGCGCTCAGCCAATGAGGCTTCCCGTTTACTTACTAAATGATCCATCCAGGCGGATTCTCGCAGATTAAATAAAACCCCGTTCATTAACACGGCGACAACAGAAGCGGTGATGCATAGCGCCCAGCGTCCACTTGAGAGAGGTCTACAGGTAACTCGGGTTCCGGCCTTGCTATCCCAGGGGGTGAGACCATTTCTTTTAAGTAGAAAATAACTGATCGGGTAAGTGATTATTCCGGCAAAAGGTATGCAGGCGCCTTGGCCAATCAGGTTCGCCAACAAGCTCCTCTCAAGTGACTCATTTGCACCGGGCTTGTTGCCGTGCTCGTCTGTGATGTAGATGCCGAAAATGAATTTCCCAGGGGTCGTGGAGGCTTTGTGCACACAGAGCGCTTCGATGATGATCGTGCCTACTGCCCCGATAACAAACCACTTCAATGGGGAGTCGCCAAGATAATCATTGATATTTTGGCCGAATAAGTGGTTTATGAAAGAGATAAATAATATCGATGCCGAAGTGAAGATCAATGTATCAATGAAACGCGCAAAGAAGCGACGCCACGGGTGCGCAGGGTGACTGTCTTGCTTGCCGTGATTTTGTACAGGAGGCTCCGGCGAGTGATTGTCGGCAGCACTCTTTTCTTTGGGGTCGCCATCAAGATTATCGCGCTGTTTTTTTAACCATGCGTCATACTCCGCCCTTGCCTTCGGATCGGAGAGCACCTCAAAAGCGCGGGTGATGATTTTAAAGTACCGCTCGGCCTTTACTCTATTGCTGGGGTGTTTGTCAGGGTGCCATTTTTGCGCAAGGGCTTTGTAGGCAGCCTTTACGACTTCCTGGCTTGCGTTTTCAGTGATGTGTAGGTTGTCGTAGTGGGTTCGAAGCTTTACGTCCATGTGCACTTGCTCTAATTATTCCTTGAGGCGTTGGTGTACTTCGGACCAACTTGGTTAACAGCAGCCCTTATTGCCTCTGCCGCGCCGTAGCCTTGCGCCATCAGTGCGTTGCGAACCTGAATGACCTCTGCGATCGCTGCCTGGTTCGCGTCGGGCCGCTCGTAATCGAGGAAAGGGTAGCGGGCGTAAGCCTCCCGCAGCACAGCCGCCAGCGCGGCTAATTCTCCCTTCGCTGTCGCGGCCTTGCCAGCGTATTTGGGCCCCACCTGCCGGACGGCCTCGCGTATCGCATCGGTGACGCTGTGACCCTTGGCCATGAGTACGTCGCGCACCTTGACGACCTCGTCAATCGCCGCCTGATTCGCGTCTGGCCCCTCGACGTCGAGGAAGGGAAAGTCTCGGTAAGCCTGCGCGAGCACAGATTTTATGGTGCTGTCCCGCTGTGGCTTCTGCGAGGGGAGGTACCCGGTACGGAAGACGTGCTCCAGGCAGGCATCGAAGGTCTCGACGACGTTGGGGCATTTGTCGGCGACAGCCTTTCGCTTCAGGTATTCAGCCTTGGTGATCCCGTACTTTGCGGCGCCGGCAGAGTCTATGTACTCGCCCTCTACGGGATCAGTGAGGTTGAGACCGAAGTACATCAGTTCAGTGAACTCGAGATTTCGCATGTCCTCAGAAGGGACTTGCACCATGGCATCGTAGAGCCTATCGGACAGGTTCATGTCTCTCAGGAACGCCTTCGCTTTGTCTTGTGTGGCGCGGTAGTTCTGTTGTGCCTGCTGAATGTCGAGTTCCCCAATCTGAGGTGTATAGGGACGGTGAATCCCTACAGTGCCGTAGACCGAACGGCGTACCCCACCAGCCAGTAGAAAGACGCAGGCGCTGAGGCAATGACTTCCGGAGTCAACTTCAACCTTTGCCCTCATCTGGCGAATCGTCCGGCCGGCGGCGATCGCAGCGTCGACACTTCCACCGTGCGAGTTCAGCGTAATGGTTGGCCGGCTGAGTTTGCGTCCGTCCAGGAATCGGGAAATCTGCGCGAGGGCGGTGGCATCGGCATCGGTGATTTCACCGGATATCAGGAAGCACCCTGCAGGCGTCGAGCAGTCAGCAACCTTGGTGACGTCAGCAAGGGCGGCGCCCGATGTGAAGGCCAGGGCAGCGAAGAGGGGGGCCAGGCGGCGAGGTTTCATTGTGAGACTCCATCCTACACGGGGCGGAGGCTATCACTTCGGGCTTGGCAGTAGGAGGGGCTGGATAGGACCTTGCGGAGTGGAGCACGGTGGCGCCTTCCAGCTAGGGGGGAGTGACCGTTCGGTGAGGCCTATCCCGTTGCAGTTGGGGCAATCCTCGCGGAGAGAGAATCTACCGCTGCATGCCGGGCAGGTGCGAAATTCCGACCATCTCAGGCGCTTTCTGTACAGCTCCACCTGCAACTGATCGCCTGCCTCGATCGCAGCCAGCAGCAGCGCTGCCACCACCTGGTGGTGATCCGGGTCGGTGATGAGGGGCACGATGCGGCCCAGGTGGAAAAAGCCGAGCGGCCGGAACTGGTAGCGGCTGCCGTTCTGGTGGTGGAACTCCAGGCCGTACACCGGGCCCACCGGGTCGCGCCGGTCACGCATCAGCTGCAGCTGGCCGTTCGCATCATGCAGTGCTGTGAGGTGGTTCAGCTCTGGCCGGGTACCGGCGCTGAGGAATCGGCGCTCCAGGCGCCCAACCGGGCCGCCATTGGATGCATCCAGCACGGCATATACACCGGCCATCTCCAGCGCGTCCCCGGCCGTGCGCTCGACTGCGTGGGTGTGAACGGCCAGCACCTCGTCGCGCATGTCCAGGTATTCGGGCGCCTCGATCACTCCATCCCGCAGCAATTCGTCTGCCGCCTGCAGCTGCTCGCGCCGCCAGCGCTCCGGGTCTCCGTAGATGTGGGCGGGGTAATGGAATGCCGCTTGGTAAAGGCGCAGCCGTTGGTCGATCTGGAGGTGCATGGTGCCGAAAACATAGCTGGATGGATATCCAGTATGCCGCTAGGGCCCCGGGGCTCGCCAGAGCCCTCAGATGAGAGGCGAGGGTAGGGGCTCGATCAGATGAGGGCCCTGGTTGCGCACATTGCCCACGGCTCGGTCGACTCGGTACCACTCGAACGCAGCAGGCCCCTCGCCCTGGCGAAGCATCTCCTCGGCGCGTTCCCGGGGCGTAGCCGGGTCCAGCCACTCCCGGGCCAACTCCGGTGCGAACGCCACCGGCCGGCGGTCGTGCACGTCCACCATGCCGCCCAGGGCATCGGCGGTGATGATCACGAAGCCGTCGTCATCCCGGGGCTCGTCGTGCACCTGGCCGATGGAGGCGCAGAAAGTAGGGTTCCCGTCACGCCTGCGGATGTAGTACGGCTGTTTCTTTGGGCCTCCCTCGTCCACCCACTCGTACCAGCCCGAGATGGGGCACAGCATGCGGTGCGGCCAGATAGCCCTGAAGAACGGACCATGTGCGACCTTCTCGGCCCGGGCGTTGATCGGTGCGGCTCGGTCCTGCGCCCAGTGTGGCCGCCATCCCCAGCGCACCGGCGCCAGCCGTCCACTTGCTTCGAGCGGCAGCACCATCTGCACCTGGGTGGTGGGCGCGACGTTGTAGCGAGGCTCCGCCTGGGCCGGCGGCTCGCTGTGGATGTTCAGCAGGTGGTGGATCTCGCTCCAAGACATTGCTTGGACGACTCGGCCGCACATGGTCGGTACCTGTGGGATTTGGGCTGTTAGAGGGTAGACAAAAGGAATGGGAGAGGGTGCCCAGAACGGGCGTGGAGGGAGGAAAACCGGTCCAAGAACTCGGAGCCGGTATTCAGTAATGACGCGGGTTACATAGCACTAGGTATCGAGTCGATTTTGGGACTGATATAGATGCCAAAGGCGCTAAATTCCTGCAATCCTGTGGCGGACTTGAAAACCGCCGATGGGAAACTATCCGTGAGTTCGAATCTCACCGCTTCCGCCATATACATAGACGCCAAAGCCCCGATATTCGGGGCTTTGGCGTTTTTGCATGGTCGATAAGCAGTTCGCGAATATCCCTTGAGCAGCCCTTTGGTCTTGCCGCGATTGGTGAGGCTTTGTGCGGGCTTTTGCCGCGATCCGTTATTAGTTGGCCGCTAGATAGCTGACGCTGCAGGCGGATACCCAGGGGTCAGTTAGATTGGCTCTGGTGGTCAGAACGGGATTCGTCTTGAGCGGCCTCATAGAGCCGGGCGGCATCTTCGGCGAGGTACTCCAGGCAGGCGAATGCGCCGCCCAGCAGTTCGGGTGATGGCGTGCCGTGGTCGGGAATGTTGGACAGGAAGCCGAGCATGCCGAGCATGCCGAGCAAGGCGCGTTGGCGCATATAGGCCGCTTCGTAGAGGGTCAGGTGACGGAGATCGCCAGGAGCATGTAGGAATGAGGTGGGCATGGTGTCGTTATCTCTTGGAGGACGAGAAACCGCGTCCTGACGCCAATCAGGGAGGGCGGGCCGTGCAGGTTGGCGTACCGTCAAGAGAACCGGTGCATCCGAAGATGCCCTGCACGGCCCTCCCATAACTTGGGTGCGACCATGCTAGGAGTTTGGCCTTAGCCATGCTCCTTCCCTTGTGCGGGACGCCAATCCCGACTGCCCAGGTTGGGCAGCGCGGCAACGTTAGGGCGTGGGGAGGAGGGTGTCAATCGGCAGTGGCTCGGGTCCATCGGGGCGTTGCGGGTTCTCTTTTCAGACGTCGATGACGTAGCTCTCAATGTGCTTCCAGCCACTTCAATTACTGCGTCCTGGCTTTTCGGTGGCGTTCTCCAGGCTGTGGCTCCACCAGTACCGTACGGCGCAGATGTTTGCCGGTTGGGCAACGCTGGCTCTTTCGTGGCTGCGCTTCCAATGGCTTTGCTCTTGCTTTTTGACGGCCGTGATTTTTTGGGGGGCGCCGGTCTCTTTATTTCCTAAAGCGCGATGGCATGGCGATAGACGATTTCTGCGCTCGGCGCTTCGGCAGTTTCCGGTCTGCCCGTAGCCGGTCGTCAAGGCGCCTGACTCGCCCTGTCAGGGCGTCCTACGCTGAAGTTCCGGGGGTGATTTTCCCTTTGGTGAGGGCGCGCGCTACGGCGGACCCCTTCGGGGGTGATAGGCGGACTCGATTGTCAGTCCTTGCTGCTTATGTTTTCCTGGCGCTTGTGATTTGACGGTGGCGGTCGCGCTAGGTCTGAGCGCTCCGACTTGCTAATGTATCGGCCTTTCCATGTGACGCTCCCCAGTTGGCGGGCGGTGCACTGCGAGGTGTCGCTTGATTAGGGTACTGGTGGTCGATGACCACGATCTGGTTAGAACAGGCATCAGCCGCATGCTCTCGGACATCGATGGGCTGCAGGTGGTGGGACAGGCCGAGAGCGGCGAGGAAGCGCTGAAGAAGACGCGCGAGCTCAAGCCCGACGTGGTGCTGATGGATGTGAAGATGCCCGGCATCGGCGGTCTTGAGGCGACGCGCAAGCTGCTGCGCAGCTACCCCGATCTGAAGGTGGTGGCGGTGACGGTGTGCGAAGAGGACCCGTTTCCTACCCGGCTGCTGCAGGCCGGTGCGGCGGGCTACCTCACCAAGGGCGCTGCGCTTGAAGAGATGGTCCAGGCGATTCGCCAGGTCTTCGCCGGGCAGCGCTACATCTGCCCGCAGATTGCCCAGCAGTTGGCGCTGAAGTCCTTCCAGCCGCAGACAAGCGGTTCGCCGTTCGACCTGTTGTCGGAGCGGGAAATCCAGATCGCGCTGATGATCGCCAACTGTCAGAAGGTCCAGACCATTTCCGACAAACTGTGCCTGTCGCCTAAGACGGTGAACACCTACCGCTACCGGATCTTCGACAAGCTCTCCATCTCCAGCGATGTCGAGCTGGCTCTACTGGCGGTTCGCCACGGCATGGTGGATGCCGTCAACTGATGCAACCCACATTCGATGCAAGTGATTTTCTTGCCGCCTGCAGCGGGCGTCCGGGGGTTTACCGGATGTTCGACGAGGGCGGCAAGCTGCTTTATGTCGGCAAGGCCAAGAACCTCAAGAAGCGTCTTGCCAGTTACTTCCGCAAGACCGGCCTGGCGCCCAAGACGGCCGCCTTGGTGGCCCGCATCGCGCAGGTCGAGACCACCATCACCGCAAACGAGACGGAAGCGCTGCTGCTGGAGCAGACGCTCATCAAGGAATGGCGGCCGCCTTACAACATCCTGCTGCGGGACGATAAGTCCTATCCCTATGTGCACCTCTCCGATGGCGAGTTCCCGCGGCTGAGCATCCATCGCGGGGCGAAGAAGCAGAAGGGGCGCTACTTCGGACCTTATCCCAGCGCGGGGGCCATCCGTGAAAGCCTGAACCTGCTGCAGAAGGCGTTTCTCGTGCGCCAGTGCGAGGACAGCTACTTCCGCAACCGCACCCGGCCATGCCTGCAATACCAGATCAAGCGCTGCAAAGGGCCGTGTGTCGGCCTGGTCGAGGCGAACGAGTACGCCGAGGACGTGCGCCATTCCGTGATGTTCCTGGAGGGGCGGAGTAATGCCCTGGCGGCCGAGCTGACCAGCAGCATGGAGCAGGCGGCGATGAACCTGGAGTTCGAGCGGGCTGCCGAGTTGCGCGACCAGGTGTCGATGCTGCGGCGCGTGCAGGACCAGCAGAGCATCGAGGGGGGCACCGGCGATGTCGATGTGGTTGCCGCCATCGTCAACCCGGGGGGCGCCTGTGTGCATCTCATCAGCGTTCGGGGTGGGCGTGTGCTGGGCAGCAAGAACTTCTTTCCGCAGGTGGCGATCGAGGAAGAGGTGGGGGATGTGCTGGTGGCCTTCATTGCGCAGTACTACCTGGGTAGCCATGAGCGCGATCTGCCGCAGGAGCTGATCGTCAATACTGTCCATGAGGATTTCCCGACGCTGATCGAAGCCATCGCCGAATCACGCGGGCGCGAACTCAGCATCAGCCACCGGGTGCGGACCAATCGCGCTCGCTGGCAACAACTGGCGGTCACCAACGCCGAGCAGGCCCTTGCAGCGCGCTTGGCCAACCGCCAGCACATGGCGGACAAGTTCGAAGCGCTCGGCGAGGTGCTCGGCCTGGCAGAGCCGCCGCAGCGGCTGGAGTGCTACGACATCAGCCATTCCAGCGGCGAGGCGACCGTCGCATCCTGCGTGGTGTTTGGCCCGGAAGGGGCGCTCAAGTCCGACTACCGCCGCTACAACATCGAGGGCGTGACCGCCGGCGACGACTATGCCGCGATGCACCAGGCGCTGACCCGACGCTTCAGCAAGCTGAAGGATGGAGAGGGCAAGTTGCCGGACGTACTGCTGGTGGACGGCGGTAAAGGCCAGCTGGCCATGGCACGGGAGGTGCTGCAGGAGCTGGCAGTGCCGGAACTCATCCTGCTCGGTGTGGCCAAGGGCGTGACCCGCAAGCCGGGCTTCGAGACGCTTTACCTCAACGGCCCGGAGAACGAATTCACCCTGCCGGCCGATGCGCCTGCGTTGCACCTGATCCAGCAGATTCGCGACGAGGCGCACCGCTTTGCCATCACCGGCCACCGTGCGCGACGCGGCAAGGCCCGTCGGACCTCCAGTCTGGAAGAGGTGGCGGGGGTAGGGCCGAAGCGTCGGCGCGAGCTGCTCAAGCATTTCGGTGGGTTGCAGGAATTGAGCCGCGCCAGTATCGAGGAGATCGCCAAGGCGCCAGGCATCAGCAAAAAGCTCGCCGAGTCGATTTATGCGGCCCTGCACAGCGAGTAGAATGCTCCCCTCTTTTTCGGTCTTGCTGTGACGATGAATATTCCAAACCTGCTCACCGTTCTGCGTGTTCTGCTGATCCCCGTCTTCATCCTGCTGTTCTATCTTCCGTTTTCGGGGAGCCACATGGCCGCAAGCGCGGTGTTCGCCGTTGCGGCTATTACCGACTGGTTCGATGGCTACCTGGCGCGTCGCTGGGAGCAGAGCACGCCGTTCGGGGCCTTCCTCGACCCGGTGGCAGACAAGCTGATGGTGGCGGTGGCACTGGTGCTGCTGGTCGAGGAGCACCACACGTTGTGGCTGACCTTGCCGGCGGCCATCATCATCGGGCGGGAGATCGTGGTTTCGGCGCTGCGGGAATGGATGGCAGAGTTGGGCGCGCGTGCCCAGGTTGCGGTCTCCAACCTCGGCAAGTGGAAGACGGCGGCGCAGATGTTGGCGCTGGTCATCCTGCTGGCCAATCCGCCGGTGCTGAGCTTCTGGGTGGTGGTGGGCTTCCTGCTGCTGATCATCGCCGCCGCGCTGACACTGTGGTCGATGCTGCATTACCTGTTGGCCGCCTGGCCGCACCTGAGCACCGAGCCGAAAGATAAATAAACTTTTTTGAATCAAGGGGTTGACGGCTGCTAATGATTCTATAGAATGGCGCCCGTCACCAAGACAAAGCGGGAATAGCTCAGTTGGTAGAGCACGACCTTGCCAAGGTCGGGGTCGCGAGTTCGAGTCTCGTTTCCCGCTCCAGATTGTCGTGAAGACGCCGCCTCAAAGCGGCGTCTTCATTTAAGGCCGGATGGCAGAGTGGTCATGCAGCGGATTGCAAATCCGTGTACGCCGGTTCGATTCCGACTTCGGCCTCCATATGAGAAGCCCCGTAGATTCACGTCTACGGGGCTTTTTCATTTCCGCAGCGTGTTGGCGTCCTCGTTGTGGCTGGGCTTTTTTGCTGTCCGGTCATGGACTTGCGAATGCTTGCGTGCGGGGGAGGGGGTGTATATATTCCTGCCCTCGCAAAAAACGGGGCTCGGCTCCGTATTGCATTGAGCGCTACCGCCCGAATGGCGAAATCGGTAGACGCAAGGGACTTAAAATCCCTCGCTGGCAACAGCGTGCCGGTTCGACCCCGGCTTCGGGCACCATATAAATCAAGGGCTTGCACGATTCTTTCGGGCAGGCCCTTGTTGTTTCTCGGTACGCAATTCGGGGGGCAGTCCGCACTTTTTGATGCCCGCCTGATGTGAAAAGGCCCTGCGCTTATACTCCCGGCCTTCCGATACACGACAGGGAAGTGAGTCATGCGGGATTTCATCAAGGCCCGAAGCCTGGATATCGCCATCGGTGTGATCTTTGTGGTCGTGTTCGCAGCGCTGATTGATATCAGGGGCGACGTACTGTTCATCGGCCTCTGGTATTACCTGGCGGTCATCGGGGGTGCGTTCGTTTCGGCAGTGCTGGCCAATCCCAGGCCATTTTTCGCCGGTGGCGCCGTTCTGGCTGCAGGGCTCAGCCTTGCGCTCTATGTCTGGCTCAACTGGCATCCCGACGCCAGGAGCGGCCTGTTGGGGATTGCTCACCTGTTGTCGCTGCCGGGTGCCGCCGTTGGGGTCGTGGCGCTCGGCGTCGTGAGTCGGCGGCGCAAGTGGCGTCGTGAGTCCAGGCTGTTCTCCGCCGGGTTCCTTGGCTTCTTCCTGGGGTTTGTCGTCAATCAGGTCGGCCTGTTCCTGGTTTGACGCGCAGTTCGCGCGCTCACTCCGCTTCGCCCAGGCTCTTCACATAGGCCGCGAACATGTCGCTCAACGCCCCGATCAGTTCGGCGCGGGTGAGCGGTGGGTGAGGATGGCTCATGAAGCGGATGATGGTCATCAGCGCGCTGTTGATGACCACGTACAAGGTCGGCAGCGGGTTCTCGATGGGGATCTCCCGTAGGTGGCGCAGCAGGTAGAGGCGGCAGAAATCGAACAGGTGCTGTTCCATCTCGTCGACCACCCTCAGCGTGCGCAGGTCCTGCCAGTGCCGTGCGAGTTCCAGATGCAGGCTGGCGTTGCGGTCGAGGAATGCGAATACCGCCTGCAACAGCCGCTCCACCGCAGCGTGAACGTCGTCCGCCAACAGGGCCGGGGCGTTGTCGCGGATGACGCTCACCAGGTCCTGGCTCATCCGGTCGAGCAATGCCTCGACCAGCGCCTCCTTGCAGTCGAAGTACTGATAGAGCGAACCGACACTGACCCCGGCCTCGGCAGCGATGAGGTTGGTGCTCAGGCGTGGCAGCCCTTCGCGCGCGATGACGCGGGCGCAAGCCTCCACCAGGTCAGCGACCATCTGTTGCGAGCGTTGCTGGCGGGGCTGCTTGCGCATGGCGGGCTCCGGACGCGAATTGAGTGCGAGCGGATAGTCGCATTAGCGTGAAGGCGTTTCCAAGCACCTGCCGGAGCCGCCTTCATGCACTCACCTGACTCCGTTCCACCCGCCCAGCCGAGCCCCTTGGGGCCGGATTCCCTGACCTGGCGCTACTTCGGTGACCTGCGGGGCCTGCTGCTGATCGGTCGCACCGGCATCCTGCAGAACATGCATCCGGGGCTGGCTGCCGGCGTGCTCCAGCATTCCGACCTGTTCGCCAACCCCTGGAACCGCTTGCTGCGCTCCATTCCGCCCATCCTCGGCGTGGTCTACGACGGTGAGAAGGCGGCCGGCACCGCGCGCCAAGTGCGGTCCTTCCATCGTGACATCAAGGGGCGGGACGGACAGGGGCGCCCTTATCACGCCCTCAGCCCCGAGCTGTTCTACTGGGCCCACGCCACCTTCTTCGAAGCGCAGATCGCCTTGCAGGAATGGCTTGGCACCCCCCTGGACGAACAGCAATGCGAGCACCTCTACCAAGAGTCCATCCACTGGTACGCCCTCTACGGCCTGCCGATGGGGGAGGTGCCGGCGAACTACGCAGCCTTCCGGGTGTACTGGCAGCAGATGCTGGAGCAGCGCCTGCAGGCGACGGAGATCACCACCTGGTACTTCGGCTCGACCGGGCGCCTGTCCGCGCCCTATCCCTGGATGCGCGGCCCGCTGTGGTGGTGCCTGCAACCCCTGCTGGTGGGTGGCGTGCGCTGGGTGGCGCGGGGCACTTTGCCGCTTGTGCTGCGGGAGCGGCTGGGGTTGCGGTGGACGGCATCGGATCAGCGCCGGTTGCGGTTGCTCGCCGGCGTTCTGCAGGTTGCCTGGCGTGGATTGCCCTGGGAGTGGGGCTATTTCCCCCGGGCGCGGCGTGCGATACGACGTGCGCGCAGGGCTGCCACCGAAGAGCACCCGGCGCCCCGGGCTTGACTGCCCTGGCGTGCGGCGGACAATTCGGCCTCACGTTTCGCGGCCAGGCAGTGCCGGCCGCCGCACCGAGCAGTGAGGTCTCCCCATGCTTCCATCTCCGATTCCCCGTGGCAGCGCGCGGCGCTTTCACTTGCACAGGGTCCGTGGACGTGTCGGGCTGGGCCTGGTGGCCGGGCTTTCCGTGCTGGCGGGGATGACCGACGCCATCGGCTTTCTCGCCACCGGCGACTTCGTCTCCTTCATGAGCGGCAACACCACGCGGATGGCCGTGTCCCTGAGCGAGGGGCACCTAGACGCCTTCGGGCGCCTGGCCCTGGCGGTGCTCTGCTTCGTGCTGGGCAATGCGCTCGGGGTAGTGGTCGCGCGCTTTTCCGGTCGCCGCGCCGCGCCGCTGCTGGCAGTGATCGCCACCCTCCTGGCCATTGCCGCCCTCTGGCCCTTTGCCTGGAGAGTGCCGGCGGTGGTGCTGTCGATCCTGGCCATGGGCATGCTCAACGCCGTGGTCGAACAGGTGAACGGCCTGCCCATCGGGCTCACCTACGTCACGGGCGCATTGTCGCGTTTCGGTCGGGGGCTCGGCCGCTGGCTGCTGGGCGAGCGACGCGAAGGGTGGCGGGTCCAACTGGTGCCCTGGGGCGGGATGCTGGCGGGCGCCGCGCTAGGCGCGTTCCTGGAGTTCCGCATGGGCCTGTTGGCGCTCACCTTCAGCGCCGGACTCGCGGCGCTGCTGGCCATTGCCTCGTTGTGGGTGCCGCGTCCCTGGCAGCGCGGCTACATGCCCCGCTGAGCAGTGCTCAGGCCGTCATCTTGCGCGGATGGGGCACCCCGGCCTGGATGCGCTCATACACCTCCTTGCGGTGCACGGCGACATTCTTGGGTGCGATGATGCCGAACTTCACCTGATGGCCATGGACGCTGATCACCTCCAGGGTGATGCCGCCTTCGATGACGAAACGTTCGCCGACGGAACGGATGACGAGCTGCATATCAGGCTCTCCTGACTGGAATCTGTGGCAAGGGTCGCTGCGGCACGCCTCAGCGACGGTGGGCTTGAACACCTGACCTTAGCGGGGCCGATCAAGTTCCACCCGGTGAACCCCGGCAGGCGATACACGGTCGAACGGCGGATGGCAGGGGATGGTCTAGCCTGAGACTGCCTGAAGGAACCAGGAGACGTGGAATGGACACCCGTGAACAGCATCTGATCCGCCTGCTCGGCCTCACCACCCGCAGCCTCACCCATCTGTCGGCGGCCATGACCGAAATGTCGTTCGAGCTGATGCGCAGCGAAGATGACGCCGCGCGCCAGGCCGGACGCCGCATGATCGACCACCTCGCCGTCATCAGTGCCGGCCTCGACGAGCACTGGCAAGCCCTGGGCGACTTCGGCGGCGGCCCACCGGAAGAACCGGTGGAGGGGCTCGTCGAAGTCGAACTGCAACCCGTCGACGAGGGCGGCTCCGGATAACCTCGTCGTCACCTCACTGTCACGCCCCTGCCACCGGAGTCCGTTGCAATCCCTGCAACGACAGCGGAGGTGCAGCCATGCGGATATGCGTGATCGGGGCGGGCTATGTGGGGCTGGTGACGGCGGCGTGCTTCGCCGAAATGGGCAACCGGGTGCGCTGTGTCGAGCGCGACCCGGCGCGCCTGGCGCAGCTGCGCCAGGGCCAGTCGCCGATCCATGAGCCGGGACTGGCGCCCATGCTGGCGCAGCACCTGGAGAGCGGACAACTGGACTTCACAGCGCGCCTGGCCGAGGGGCTGGAGCAGGCGGACGTCGCCTTCATCGCCGTGGGCACGCCCAGCGGCGAGGACGGTTCCGCCGACCTCAGCCACGTGCTGGCCGTGGCGGACGAGCTGGGGCGGGTGTTGCAGCGGCCCTGCCTGGTGGTGGACAAGTCCACCGTGCCCGTTGGCACCGCCGAGCGGGTCGCCGCGTGCATCAACGGGCGACTCGCCGCCCGGGGCAAGGCCTTTCGCATCCAGGTGGCGAGCAACCCCGAGTTCCTCAAGGAGGGGGCTGCCCTCGACGACTTCATGCGCCCCGACCGCATCGTCATCGGCACCGAAGACCCGGCAGCCCGTGAGCTGCTGCGGCGCCTTTATGCGCCGTTCTCGCGCAACCATGATCGCATCCTCTGCATGGGCACCCGTGCTGCGGAGTTCACCAAGTACGCCGCCAACGCCTTTCTCGCCACGCGCATCTCCTTCATGAACGAGATGGCCGGGCTCTGCGCCCGCCTGGGCGTCGACATCGAGGAGGTGCGGCGCGGCGTGGGCAGTGATCGGCGCATCGGCACGCACTTCCTCTATGCCGGTTGTGGCTACGGCGGCTCGTGCTTCCCCAAGGACGTGCGTGCGCTGATCCGCTGCGCCGAACAGGAGGGGATCGATCCCGGCATCCTGCGGGCCGTGGAGGCGCGCAATGCCGAGCAGAAGACCTTGCTGTTCCAGGCGCTGGTGGCGCATTTCGAGGGACGTCTGCAGGGGCGGGTGGTGGCGGTTTGGGGGTTGTCCTTCAAACCGGGCACCGATGACATCCGCGAGGCGCCCAGCCTGGTGCTGATCGACGCCCTGCTGGCCGCCGGCGCCTTCGTGCGCGGCTGCGACCCGGCGTCGCGGGAGGCCGTTGAAGCCTGCTACCCGGACGCCCTCGCCAGCGGCCGGCTGTGGCTGGGGGAGTCCCCCTACCAGGCCGTGGAGCAGGCCGAAGCGCTGGTGCTGGTGACCGAATGGAAGCAGTTCCGCCAACCGAACTTCGAGCGGATTCGCGGTCTGATGAAGGTGCCGGTCATCTTCGATGGCAGGAATCTCTACGACCCGTTGCAACTGGCCGACCTGGGGTTCCTCTATCGCGGTGTCGGACGCCCACCTGCGGGGCATTGTAAGGCGACAGCGGCGTGATTAGACTTCGCCGCACTCAGCCCACACCCACCTTATTCAAGGTTCAACATGATCAAGAAATGCCTGTTCCCGGCCGCTGGTTACGGTACCCGTTTTCTGCCCGCTACCAAGGCCATGCCCAAGGAAATGCTGCCGGTGGTGAACAAGCCGCTGATCCAGTACGGGGTTGAAGAGGCGCTCGACGCCGGTCTCAATGAGATCGCCATCGTCACCGGTCGCGGCAAGCGCGCCCTGGAAGACCACTTCGACATCAGCTACGAGCTGGAACACCAGATCAAGGGCACCGACAAGGAGAAATACCTGGTCGGCATCCGCCGCCTGATCGACCAGTGCAGCTTCTCCTACACCCGCCAGGTGGAAATGAAGGGCCTCGGCCACGCCATCCTCAGCGGCCGTCCGCTGATCGGCGACGAACCCTTCGCAGTGGTACTGGCGGACGACCTCTGCCTCAACCTCGAAGGCGATGGCGTGCTGACCCAGATGGTCAAGCTGTACAACCAGTTCCGCTGCTCCATCGTCGCCATCCAGGAAGTGCCGCCGGAGGAAACCTCCAAGTACGGCGTGATCGCCGGCGAGATGATCCGTGACGACATCTACCGCGTGAACAGCATGGTCGAGAAGCCCAAGCCGGAAGACGCCCCGTCCAACCTGGCGATCATCGGCCGCTACATCCTGACCCCGGACATCTTCAAGCTGATCGAAGAGACCGAGCCGGGCAAAGGCGGCGAAATCCAGATCACCGACGCCCTGATGAAGCAGGCCCAGGACGGTTGCGTGCTGGCGTACAAGTTCAAGGGCAAGCGTTTCGACTGCGGTGGCGCCGAAGGCTACATCGACGCGACCAACTACTGCTTCGAGAACCTCTACAAGACCGGCAAGGCCTACTGACAGGCTCCACCGCGTCAGCCAAGGCCGCCTCCGGGCGGCCTTGTCGCATCTGCTTCAGGTAGCCCGGGCTTCCGCCCGGGAAGACTGTCTCAGGGAATCTCCATCCCTTCCGAACCCGGCCCCAGCGGTTGGCCATAGCTGAACTCCACATAGTTGCCCGCCGGGTCCCGCAGGCCGCAGTAGTAGCCCACCGGGAAGGGCTCGTCCCGGGGTGCCCACACCAGGCAGCCATCGGTCGCCGCGCAGGCGGCCAGGGCATCCACCGCCTCACGGCTTTCCAGGGCGAAACCGAAGTGGCTGTAGTCGTCGGCGGCCAGGTCACGCGGGCGTCCGCCGGGCATGATCACGAAGATGAAACGGTGCTCCTGGCCCGGTTCGGCCATCCAGACGATGCGCGAGCCCTTGCCGGCACGCGAGTGGATCACCCGCATGCCGCAATAGCGTTCGTAGAAGGCGATGCACGGCTCCAGTTCGGGTACGTGCAGGGCGAGATGAGTGAGGGTAGGGCGCATGGTGCTCCTCCTTCGGCGTACCAGGCTCAAGGATAGGCGCGGCAACTGGTCAGGAACACCGGTTCAGGTATGCTGGCCGCCTGTTTCTGGAGACCCCTGCCATGGCCTACGATTTCGACCTCTTCGTCATAGGCGCCGGTTCCGCCGGCGTACGTGCCTCTCGCTTCGCTGCCGGTTTCGGTGCCCGCGTCGCGGTAGCGGAAAGCCGCTACCTGGGCGGTACCTGCGTCAACGTCGGCTGTGTGCCGAAGAAGATGCTGGTGTACGGCGCCCACTACGCCGAAGACTTCGAGCAGGCCCGCGGCTACGGCTGGTCCATCGGCGAGCCCGGGTTCGACTGGGCGACCCTGATCGCCAACAAGGACAAGGAAATCCACCGCCTCAACGGCATCTACCGCAACCTCCTGGTCAACGCCGGCGTCACCCTGCTCGAAGGCCATGCGCGCATCCTCGACGCCCACACCGTGGCAGTTGGCGAGCAGCGCTTCACGGCCGAGCACCTGCTCATCGCCACCGGCGGCTGGCCCCAGGTGCCGGACATCCCCGGCCGCGAGCACGCCGTCACCTCCAACGAAGCCTTCCACCTGCGCGAACTGCCCAAGCGCGTGCTGGTGGTGGGCGGTGGCTACATCGCCGTCGAATTCGCCTCGATCTTCCACGGCCTGGGTGCGAACACCTCGCTGCTCTATCGCCAGGACCTGTTCCTGCGCGGCTTCGACGGTGCCGTGCGCACCCACCTGCGTGACGAGCTGACCCGCAAGGGCCTCGACCTGCAGTTCAACGCCGACATCACCCGCATCGAGAAGCAGGCCGATGGCAGCCTGCTCGCCACCCTCAAGGACGGCCGCAGCCTGGAGACCGATTGCGTGTTCTACGCCACCGGTCGCCGACCGATGCTGGACAACCTCGGCCTGGAGAACACCGGCGTCGAGCTGGATCAGCGTGGCTTCATCAAGGTGGACGATGAATACCGCACCACCGAACCGTCGATCCTCGCCCTGGGCGATGTCATCGGTCGCGTGCAACTGACCCCGGTGGCCCTGGCCGAAGGCATGGCCGTTGCCCGCCGCCTGTTCCGCCCGGCCGAGTACCAGCCGGTGGACTACGACAACATCCCCACCGCCGTCTTCAGCCTGCCCAACATCGGCACCGTCGGCCTGACCGAAGAGCAGGCGCGGGGCCGCGGGCACAAGATCAAGGTGTTCGAGAGCCGCTTCCGCGCCATGAAGCTGACCCTCACCGACAACCAGGAACGCACCCTGATGAAGCTGGTGGTGGACGCCGAGAGCGACCGCGTGCTCGGCTGCCACATGGTCGGTCCCGAGGCGGGCGAGATCATCCAGGGCCTGGCCGTGGCGCTCAAGGCCGGCGCCACCAAGCGCATCTTCGACGAGACCATCGGCGTGCACCCGACCGCCGCCGAGGAATTCGTCACCATGCGCACCCCGGTGGGGAACTGATCGGTCCATGGAACAGCTCTTCTACCTGTCCGACCTCTTCGGCGTCGCCGTCTTCGCCATCACCGGCGCGCTCATGGCCGGGCGCAAGTCCATGGACCTGTTCGGCGTGCTGGTGATCGCCATCATCACCGCCCTGGGTGGCGGCACCCTGCGCGACGTCATCCTCGGCAACCACCCGGTGAGCTGGATACGCGACGACACCTACATCCTCGTCGCCTCCCTGGCCGCTGTGGGTACCGTGCTCTGGGTCCGCCTGACCCGGCCCATCCACGAGACCGGGCTGCTGGTGGCCGACGCCTTCGGCCTGGCCGTGTTCACCGTCTACGGCACCGAGGTCGCCCTGCAGCACCAGGTGCCCCTGAGCACGGCGGTGATCATGGGCGTCATCACCGGCGTCGCCGGGGGCGTGATGCGCGACGTGATCTGCAACGAGATCCCGCTGATCTTCCAGAAGGAGATCTACGCCATCGCCTGCATCGCCGGTTCCCTGGTGTTCGTCGGGCTGCTGGCCGTCGGGCTGCCGCGCTGGCTCGACACTGGCATCGCCATGGCCGTGGTGCTCGGCACCCGCCTGGCCGCCATCCGCTGGGGGCTCTCGCTGCCCCGTTTCCACCTGCTCGACAGGCACTGACCCATGCTGGAACGCATCGATCACCTGGTCCTCACCGTCGCCGACATCCCCCGCACCGTGGATTTCTACCAGCGCGTGCTGGGCATGCGTCACGAAGTGTTCGGCGAGGGCCGCAGCGCCCTGGCCTTCGGCCAGCAGAAGCTCAACCTGCATCAGGCCGGACGGGAGTTCGAGCCCAAGGCCGCGCACCCGCAGCCGGGGGCCATCGACCTGTGCCTGGTCACCACCTGGCCGCTGGAGCGCCTGCTGGCCCACCTGGCTACCGAGGGCGTGGCGGTGGAGGAGGGGCCGGTGCGCCGCACCGGCGCCCTCGGGCCCATCGAGTCGGTGTACTTCCGCGACCCGGACGGCAACCTGATCGAGATCGGTCGCTACCTCGCCTGAACCGTCACTGCGCCGTCGCCTCCACGCGCACCTCGCCGGCCTTCTCGAAGCGCAGGATGAGCGGGATGCGCTGTCCGGGCGTCACCGGCTGGCGCAGCCCCAACAGTGTCAGGTGGCTGCCCTCCGGCTTGAGCGCCAGCGTGCCCCCGGCGGGAATGCCGAACGACACCAGGGTCATCACCCGGCGGGCCTCGCCGATGCGCACCGTGGTCTGCAGGTCCACCCGCCAGGCCAGCGGCGAGCTGGCGCCGTTCAGCCGGTCGCCATCGCCGCCCTGGTCGTGGATGTCCAGGTAGACTTCCCGCGCCGTGGCGTCCCAGGTCGAGGCCCGGCTCCAGGCTGGCCCCAGCTCCAGATTCCCCGCCCGTGGCCCATCGGCCAGGGCCCAGGGGCAGGCGAGGGCGAACAGCAGGAGGAACGACGAGCGACGCATGGCAACCTCGGCAAGGTGTTGGGAGTGCTATTTCACCTGGCAACGGCGGTTGGCGAAAGCCCCGAAAAACCGCGACACTTGCACGCTGCCCAGCTTCGCTGAACCCGGAGAGAAATCGAAATGCGCAGATCGTCGCTGTTGTTCGCCCTGCTGGCCTTCGCGGGCATCGCCCAGGCCGAGGTCAGGACCAAGGAGCTCCACTACAAGGCCGCCGACGGCACCGCCCTGGTGGGCTACTACGCCTACGACGATGCCATCGAGGGCAAGCGCCCCGGCGTGGTGGTGGTACATGAATGGTGGGGCCTGAACGACTACGCCAAGCGCCGCGCCCGCGACCTCGCCGAGCTGGGCTACAGCGCCCTGGCCATCGACATGTACGGCGAAGGCAAGAACACCGAGCACCCGGCCGACGCCGCCGCCTTCATGCAGGCTGCCCTCAAGGACGCCCCCGCCGCCAAGGCGCGCTTCCTCGCCGGCCTCGACCTGCTCAAGCAGCAGCCCCTGACCGATAATCGCCGCCTGGCCGCCATCGGCTACTGCTTCGGCGGCAAGGTGGTGCTGGACATGGCCCGCCAGGGCGTTCCGCTGGCCGGCGTGGTGAGCTTCCACGGCGCCCTCGCCACCGCCACCCCCGCTACCAAGGGCAGTGTCAAGGCGCGCATCCTCGTGGAGCACGGGGGGCAGGACAGCATGGTCACCAAGGCCGACGTCGCCGCCTTCAAGGACGAGATGGACGCCGCCGAGGCCAACTACCGCTTCGTCCTCCAGCCCAAGGCCAAGCACGGCTTCACCAACCCCGACGCCGACCGCCTCAGCCATGCCGGCCACGGCAGCGAGAAAGGCCCGGATCTGGCCTACAGCAAGGTCGCCGATGAGAACTCCTGGGCCGACATGCAGAGCTTCTTCAAGGAAATCTTCCCCTAATGACGGGCTTGCGGCAGGGGCTCCCTGGCGCCGGCTCGCTCACCCCGCCAGCACGACCCGTTCGCGCGCCCGTCGTCGCCCCGGCACCTCGACCGGGGCGCGCTGTCAGACGAGAGCAACTGTTCGAAAAATGTTGTTTTAATAACAAAATATCCGCACGCATGTGGTGATATTTTGTCTTTATGCGTTATCTTGACGCAATTAAAACAAGATATTCCCCCTGGAGCCCCAACATGCACCCTCGCATTCTGGAAGTCACCGAGCGGGTCATCACCCGTAGCCGACCGACCCGCGAACGCTACCTGGCGATGATCCAGGACGCGGCCAGCAAGGGCCCGCAGCGGGGCAGCCTGCAATGCGCCAACTTCGCCCACGGCGTGGCGGGCTGCGGCGGCATCGACAAGCAGCGCCTGCGGCTGATGGACTCGGCCAACGTCGCCATCGTCACCGCCTACAACGACATGCTCTCTGCCCACCAGCCCTACGAGACCTACCCCGAGGTGCTGCGCCAGGCCCTGCGCGAGATCGGCTCCGTCGGCCAGGTCGCCGGCGGTGTGCCGGCCATGTGCGACGGCGTCACCCAGGGCGAGCCGGGCATGGAGCTGGGCATCGCCAGCCGCGAAGTGATCGCGATGTCCACCGCCATCGCCCTGTCCCACAACATGTTCGACGCCGCGCTGTTCCTCGGCGTGTGCGACAAGATCGTCCCCGGCTTGATGATGGGCGCCCTGCGCTTCGGCCACCTGCCGTCGCTGTTCGTACCCGCCGGCCCCATGCCCTCGGGCCTCTCCAACAAGGAGAAGGCCGAAGTCCGCCAGCGTTACGCCGAAGGCAAGGCCACCCGCGACGAGCTGCTGGAAGCGGAGATGCAGGCCTACCACAGCCCCGGCACCTGCACCTTCTACGGCACCGCCAACACCAACCAGATGCTCGTGGAGATCATGGGCCTGCACCTGCCGGGCGCCTCTTTCATCAACCCCGGCACGCCCCTGCGCGAGGCCCTGACCGCCGAAGCCGCGCGCCAGGTGACCCGCCTGACCCGCCAGGCCGGCCAGTTCGTGCCGCTGGGGCACATCGTCGACGAGCGCGTGCTGATCAACGCCGTGGTTGCCCTGCACGCCACCGGCGGCTCCACCAACCACACCCTGCACCTGCCGGCCATCGCCCGCGCCGCCGGGGTCCAGCTCGATTGGCAGGACATGGCCGAGCTGTCCGAAGTGGTGCCGACCCTGGCCCACGTCTATCCGAACGGCAAGGCCGACATCAATCACTTCCAGGCCGCCGGCGGCGTCGCCTTCCTGGTGCGCGAACTGCTGGATGCCGGCCTGCTCCATGAAGATGTCGAGACCGTCGCCGGCCGTGGCCTGCGACGCTACACCCAGGAGCCCTTCCTGGAGGACGGCCACCTGGTCTGGCGCGAAGGCCCCGCCGCGAGCCTGGACGAGAACATCCTGCGGCCCGTCGCGCGGCCGTTCTCCCCGGAGGGCGGCCTGCGGGTGATGACGGGCAACCTCGGCCGTGGGGTGATGAAGGTCTCCGCCGTCGCCCCCGAGCACCGCGTGGTGGAGGCCCCGGCACGGGTCTTCCACGACCAGCAGGCCCTGGCCGATGCCTTCAAGGCCGGCGAGCTGGATCGCGACCTGGTGGCGGTCATGCGCTTCCAGGGGCCGCGCTGCAACGGCATGCCCGAGCTGCACAAGATGACCCCCTTCCTCGGCGTCCTGCAGGACCGTGGCTTCAAGGTCGCGCTGGTCACTGACGGGCGCATGTCCGGCGCCTCCGGCAAGATCCCCGCCGCCATCCACGTCACCCCCGAAGCCTATGACGGCGGCCCCCTGGCCCGTGTGCGCGACGGCGACATCGTTCGCGTCGACGGCGTGGCCGGCACCTTGGAACTGAAGGTGGACGCCGCCGAGTTCGCCGCCCGCGAACCCGCCCCCCCCATGCACCAGGCCGAAGTCGGCTGCGGCCGTGAGCTGTTCGCCTTCATGCGGGCCGCCTTCAGCTCCGCCGAAGAGGGTGCCAGCGCCTTCACCGGCAGCCTGGAGGGCCTCAAGTGAGCCTTGCGCTGGTCGGTGATATCGGCGGGACCAACGCCCGCTTCGCCCTGTGGCGGGAACAGCGCCTCGACGCCGTGAAGGTGCTGGCCACCGCTGATTTCCCGGACCCCGAGTCAGCCATCCAGCACTACCTGGCTGGGCTCGACCTGCCCCTCGCCGAGCTGGAGGCCGTCTGCCTGGCCTGTGCCGGCCCCGTGGGCGGGGAAGACTTCCGCTTCACCAACAACCACTGGCGGCTCAACCGCACCGCCTTCTGCCAGCGACTGGGCATCCAGCGCCTGCTGCTGGTCAACGACTTCACCGCCATGGCCCTGGGCATGACCCGCCTGCGTCCCGAGGAGCGCCAGGAGGTGTGCCCCGGCACTCCCGAAGCGGATCGTCCCGCCGTGGTGATCGGGCCCGGCACCGGGCTTGGCGTCGGCACCCTGCTGCCCCTGGGCGAGGGCCGCTGGACGGCCTTGCCGGGGGAGGGCGGGCACGTCGACCTGCCGGTGGGCAGCGTTCGTGAGGTCGCCCTGTGGCAACACCTGCACCAGCACCTCGGCCATGTCAGTGCCGAGAACGTGCTCAGCGGCAACGGCCTGCTGCAGCTCTATCGCGCCAGTTGCGCCCTCGATGGCAGCGAGCCGCATCTGGACAGCCCGTCGGCCATCACCTCGGCCGCCCTGGCCGGCGACCGCGAGGCGAGGGCGGTGCTGGAGCAGTTCTGCACCTGGCTCGGCCGCGTCGCGGGCAACAACGTCCTCACCCTCGGCGCCCGGGGCGGGGTCTACGTGGTGGGCGGCGTGGTGCCGCGCTTCGCCGAGTTCTTCAAGGCCAGCGGCTTCACCCGCGCCTTCGCCAGCAAGGGCTGCATGAGCGGCTACCTGGAGGGCATCCCCGTGTGGCTGGTGACGGCCGAGTACCCGGGCCTCGAAGGTGCCGGCGTGGCGCTGCAGCAGGCGATGCGGGCGTGAGGCGCAATCACGGGAAGCGGACGCGAGGCACGTTCCCGGCAGGCGACCTGTTGTAGGGTGGACCGCGCTTCATCGGTCCACCGATGGCGATGCGCCGACGCCGACAACTGGATGAAAGAGTCTCGGCATCAACGCCTTGCATCCAAACGGACATGACCGATAACAACAAAGGACGGCCGACATGAGCCCTTCCGGAAAGCACATCCTCCTGGTGGATGACGACCAGGAAATTCGCGAACTGCTGCAGGCCTTCCTCAGCCGCGCCGGCTTTCAGGTGCGCACCGTGGCCGATGGCGCGGGCTTTCGTGCCGCCATGGACGAGGCCGGTGCCGACCTGGCGATCCTCGACGTGATGCTGCCCGACGAGGACGGCTTCAGCCTCTGCCGCTGGGTGCGCGAACACCCGCGCCTGGCCCAGGTGCCGATCATCATGCTCACCGCCAGCTCCGACGAGGCCGACCGGGTCATCGGCCTGGAGCTGGGCGCCGATGACTACATCGGCAAGCCCTTCAGCCCCCGCGAGCTGCAGGCCCGGGTCAAGGCCCTGCTGCGCCGGGTCGGCTTCGGTCAGGAGCGCGAGGCCCAGGTGGTCAGCTTCGACGCCTGGCGTCTGGACATGGTCAGCCACCGCCTGTTCCACCGCGACGGCGAGGAGGTGATTCTCTCCGGTGCTGACTTCGCCCTGCTCAAGCTGTTTCTCGACCACCCGCAGCAGATCCTCGACCGCGACACCATCGCCAACGCCACCCGCGGCCGCGAGGTGATGCCCCTGGAGCGCATCGTCGACATGGCCGTGAGCCGCCTGCGCCAGCGCCTGCGCGACACCGGCAAGGCGCCCCGGCTGATCCGCACCGTGCGGGGAGCCGGCTACCTGCTCGCCGCCCAGGTTTCCTCCCGCCGTGCTTAGGGCCGTGCCGCGTTCGCTGCTGGCCCGCATGCTGCTGCTCACCCTGCTGGTGGTGGTGCTGGCCCAGGCCCTGTCGAGCCTGATCTGGGTCTCCCAACTGCGCGCCAGCCAGCTGGAGGGGCTGCTGATCAGCGCCCGCAGCCTCGGCCAGTCCATGGCCGCCAGCGTCAGCTACATCCGCTCGCTGCCCCTGGGCTACCGGCCCATGGTGCTGGACCAGTTGCGCAGCATGGGCGGCACGCGCTTCTTCGTCTCCCTCAACGACAAGCCGCTGGCCATGCGTGTGCTGCCGGAAACCCCGCGCAAGCAGGCGGTGCTCGCCGAGGTGGAGGCGGTGTTGCGCGAGCGCCTGGGCAGACCGGTGGAGATGTCGCTGCACTTCGTCGAACCGGCGGATCTGCGGCTCTTCAACAGCGGCCTCAAGCTGGACGAGTTGCCGCGCTCCTGGGCCCACTACGCCCTGACCCTGGAGCCCCTCGACCCGCCGGTGCTGGTGACGCAGATCCGCATCAGCCCCAACGAGTGGCTGTACCTCGCCTCGCTGCTGCCCGAGCCCTACGCCGGGCTGGAAGACCAGGGCCTGCCGGCCCAGCAATGGGGCTTCATCCTCATCACCAGCGCCTTCCTGCTGCTGTTCATCGGCCTGCTGGTGCGCTGGCAGAGCCGCCCCCTCAAGCGCCTGGCCGCCGCCGCGCGGGAAATGAACCTGGGCGCCGAGGTGCGCCCGCTGCCCGAGGCCGGTGGCAGCGAAGTGGTGGAGGTGAGCCGCGCCTTCAACGCCATGCGCGAGCGCATCAGCCGTTACCTGAGCGAGCGCAGCCAGCTGTTCAGCGCCATCTCCCACGACCTGCGCACCCCCATCACCCGTCTGCGCCTGCGGGTCGAACTGCTGGAGGACGAGGCCCAGCAGGCCAAGTTCAACCGCGACCTGGATGAACTGGAACTGTTGGTGAAGGGGGCGCTGCAGTGTGTGAAGGACACCGACATCCACGAGAACATCGAACAGGTGGACCTCAACCACCTGCTCCACAGCCTGGTGGAGCCCTACCTGGCCAACGGCCGGGTCACCCTCGACGGCGCCGCCCTCGAGCGCTACCCCGGCAAGCCGCTGGCGCTGCGGCGCTGCATCGGCAACCTGCTGGACAACGCCCTGAAGTACGGCGAGCGCGCCCACCTGCGGGTGGAGGACGGCCCTGGAGCCTTCGTCCTGCATGTGGACGACGAGGGCCCGGGAGTGCCGGAGCAGAAGCTGGAGCAGGTGTTCGAGCCGCATTTCCGCCTGGCCGGCCAGCAGCAGGGCTATGGCCTGGGCCTCGGCATCGCCCGCAGCCTGGCCCATAGCCACGGCGGCGGGCTGAGCCTGCGCAACCTGCGCGAGGGCGGCCTGCGGGTCACCCTGCGCCTGCCGCGCACAGGCGCTGACGCGCCCTAGGCGCCGGTGGCGAAGCCGGTGAGCGCCTCGCCATCCAGGCGGTAGCGCACCCACTCGTCCTGGGGCTTGGCGCCGATGGCCTGGTAGAAGTCGATGGCTGGCTGGTTCCAGTCCAGCACGCTCCACTCCAGGCGCCCGCAGCCATTGGCCACCGCCTCGCGGGCCAGGGCACGCAGCAGGTCCCGGCCCGCGCCCACGCCGCGCTTGGCCGGGGTGATGTAGAGGTCTTCCAGGTAGATCCCGTTGCGCCCCAGCCAGGTGGAGTAGCTGTAGAAGTACACCGCGTAGCCGATGGGCTGGCCGTCGCACAGGCACATCAGCGCCTTGGCCGGCGCGCCCTCGCTGAACAGCGTGCGCTGGATGTCCTCGACGCTGGCGATCACCTCATGGCGTGCGCGCTCGTAGTCGGCCAGTTCGATGATGAAGTCCAGGATCTGCTGGGCGTCGCCGGGTTGGGCGGGGCGAATCTCGATGTTCATGGGGCTCTCCAGTAAAGGGGCGCCCATGCTAGCGGCACAGGTAAGCTGCATGAAGTGCATTTATGTCATCAGGAGCTGAAAGCTGTGCATTACTTGCTGCGCCGCCTCGACCTCAACCTGCTGCTGGCCTTCGACGCCCTGCATCGCCACCGCAACGTCAGCATCGCCGCCAGCGAACTGGCCATCAGCGCCTCGGCCTTCAGCCATGCCCTGGCCCGCTTGCGCCAGGCCCTGGACGACGAACTCTTCCTGCGCCAGGGCAGCCGCATGCAGCCGACCCAACGGGCCGAGCAGCTCGCCGGCCCGGTGGCGGCCGCGTTGCGCACCCTTGGCGAGGGGCTGGAGCAGTGGGACCCGTTCGACCCCGCGCGCAGCCAGCGCACCTTCGTCTTCGCCGTCACCGACTACACCGCCTTCGCCCTCATGCCGGCCCTGGTGGAGCGCCTGCAGCGTCTCGCCCCGGGCATCCAGCTACGCCTGGTGCACGCCGAGCGCCAGGTCTCCATCGACGACCTGGCCAGCGGCCGCATCGACTTCGCCCTGGGCTACGGCGAAGAGCAGGACCAGTTGCCAGCGGGCATCCAGGTGCTGGACTGGTTCAGCGACGCCTACCAGGTCATCGCCCGGCGCGACCACCCCCGCGTGCAGGGCGCGCCCGACCTGGATGCCTACCTGGCCGAACGCCATGCGGTGGTGACGCCGTGGAACGAACCGAGTGGGGTGATCGATCAGGTGCTGGCACGCATGGGGCTGCGGCGCGACGTGGCGCTGTGGCTGCCCTCGGTACTCGCCGCGCCCTTCATCATCGGCGCCAGCGACCTCTTGATGACCGCCCCCGGCCACGCCGCCGAGACCCTGCGGGACGTGGCTGGCATCGCCCTCTACCCGGCGCCCTTCGCCATCCCGCGCTACACCCTGCGGCTCTACAGCCACGCCCGCTACGCCGGCCGCGACGCCCATGCGTGGATGCTGGAGCAACTGCAGGCGCTGCCGATCCGCTCGCGGTCGCCGAACTGAAACATCACTGTCATCAACTCGTCATCGCGGGCAGCGATGATGCAACTGCACCCAACGGGCAGTGGGTGCGTGCATATCGTTGTTTCCACATCGATCGTGCCCTCGCTGGGCAGGAACCGACCTTCAAAGGTCGGTTTTTTTTCGCCTGCGTATCCTGCCGCGGTTTCCCGACCTGAAAGCACATTGTGAAATTCCGGCTGGCCGCTCCTGACATCAGATCGCAACATCCCTCCTTCAGGATGCGCGCAGTTTTCCCCTCGGACCCCCGCCGTGACCCGTGCCGTACGTGATTGCCGCAAGCTCCTGGACACCATCGCCATGAACAACGAAGACGCCGCCATCGCCGTGATGAAGGCCGCCGAACGCATCGGCGATGCACACCTCAAACAGCAACTGCTGGAGATCATCCAGCGCATGCACCAGGACGCCGCCGACCTGCGCACCCTGCGCGAGCGCATCGACCAGCGCGCCTGAGCCAGTCGAGGTACTCGGGGGCGTGCATGGCGCCCCTCCGGTGCGCCGTGCCGGTCGCGGCGTCCTCCAGTTCAGAGCGCAGGGAGCGGAGCCTCGTTCACCTTGCGGTGCGTCAGCCGGCGCCGCCCAGCACGCCTTCGCGGCGTAGCAGGTCGAGCACCGCGTGTAGGTCGGGCAGCACGGCCAGGCAGCGGCGCCGGATGTCTTCGGGGGGCTGGGTCAGGTCCGGCACCATCAGCGTTGGCACGCCCGCGGCATGGGAAGCGGTCACGCCGGGGATGGAGTCCTCCACCGCCAGGCAGTCCGCCGGGGCCAGGCCCACGCGCTGTGCCGCCAGCAGATAGAGCGCCGGGTCGGGCTTGCCCAGGTCCACGTCGTCGCGGGTGACCACTACGTCGAAGTAGCCGTCGATGCCGCCCAGGGCCAGGTGCTCGTGGGCCGAGCGGCGGTGGGAGGAGGTGGCGATGGCCATCGGCCGACCGCTCTCGCGCATGGCGCTGAGCAGGGGGACGACACCGGGCTTGAGCGGCAGGCCGTCCTCCAGCATGAAGGCCTTGTGGCGCAGGTAGGCGGCGCCGAAGTCGTTCAGCGGGAAGTCGGCGCCGTAGTGCCCGAACAGGCGCTGGCGGTAGGCCGGCCAGTCGATGCCCACCAGGCCCTCGCACAGCGACTTGGCATCCGGCAGGCCGAGGGATTCGAGGGCGTGCAGGGAGCAGGCGAGGTTGAGGGTCTCGGTGTCCACCAGGGTGCCGTCGAGGTCCAGCAGGAAGCCGGCGATGCGGGGCGGGTTCATCGGCGAGTCTCCTGTGCCGTCGAAGGAGCCCGCATGCTGAACGATCCGAGTGGCGATGTCGCCTGGTTTCATGTGGCTAGGTGCCACCGACCCAGGCCAGGTCAGCCCCGGCGATGCGATAGCGGTCGCGCCCCTGTTGCTTGGCCTGGTACATCGCCGCGTCGGCGTCCTTGATCAGTTGGGTGTGGCTGCGCTCGTCACCAGGGCGGAACAGCGCCACACCGATGCTCACCTGCACCTCGGCGCTCTGACCTTCCAGTTGGTAGGGCTCGCGGACGGCAGCCAGCACTTTCTCCGCCACCGCATGTACCGCCGGGCGGTCGCACAGGGGGTGGACGAGCAGGGTGAACTCGTCGCCGGCCAGGCGGTAGACCAGATCGGCGCCGCGCAGGCTGGCGCGCAGGCGTCGTGCCACTTCGCGCAGCAGCGCATCGCCGGCGTCGTGGCCGAGGGCGTCGTTGACCCGTTTGAAACCGTCCAGGTCGAGGAACATCAGGGCGAAGGCTTCGCCGTGGCTGTCGGCACGCTGCATCAGTGTCGGCAGGTGGTCGTACAGCGCCCGGCGGTTGGGCAGGCCGGTGAGCGGGTCCTGCAGGGCCTCGCGGCGCAGGCGGTCTTCTCGCTGCTTGCGCTGGCTGATCTCGTGGAGGAAGGCGTTGAACAGTACCCTGCCGCCGGCCCGCAGGACGTCGATGTGCACTTCCAGGGGGATCAGTTGGCCGTCCCGGTGCAGGGCGTCCAGTTCGATGCGCCGGCCCAGCACCTGGTGCTCGCCGGTCTGCAGGTAGTGGCGCAGGCCGTTGAGGTGCGCCTGGCGCATGGGCTCGGGAATGAGCAGGTCGTGCATGGCCTGGCCGATGGCTTCGTCCCGGGTCCAGCCGAACAGCGCCTCGGCAGCGCGGTTCCAGGCACTGATGCGGCCCTCGCTGTCCATCGCCACGTAGGCGTCCTGGGTGTGTTCCAGCACCGCGCGCAGTTCCATTTCACGCTCTGCCAGGGCTTGGGTGCGCTCATGGACGCGCTGCTCCAGGGTGCGTTGCAGCTCCGCCAGGTGGGCCTCGGTGTGCTTGCGTGCATCGATGTCGTTGATCACCGCGAGGAAGTGCTCCAGGGCGCCACGGCGGTCGAGCTGCTTGGTCACCGTGATGCTCACCCAGATCTGGCGGCCGTCCTTGCGCACGTAGCGCTTTTCCAGCTCGTAGCGATCGATCTCGCCGCGGATCAGTCGCTGCACCTGTACCAGGTCGGCATTCAGGTCCTCGGGCACGGTGACGTCCGCGAAGCTCATGCCGGCCAGCTCCACGCGGCTGTAGCCGAGCAGTTCGACCAGCGCCTGGTTGACCCGTAGCCAGCGCCCTTCGGGGCTGATCACGGCAAGACCGGAGCCGACGCGCTCGAAGAGCATCTCGAAGCGGCCTTCCGCCTCCCGGGCCAGGCGCCGCGAGTCGAGGGCCGCCTCGCGCAGGTGGAATTCGCGGGCGACCAGGGCCGCCAGGTCTTCCAGCACCCGGCGTTGTTCGTCGGTGAGCTGCCGAGGGCGGTTGTCGATGGCGCACAGGGTGCCCAGGGCGAAGCCGTCGCGGGTGCGGATCGGCGTGCCGGCATAGAAGCGGATGTGGGGTGCCCCGAGCACCAGGGGGTTGTCGCGGAAGCGGGCGTCGGTGCGGGTGTCCTCCACCACCAGGGTGCCGCTGCCGCCAATGGTGTGGGCGCAGAAGGCGGCGTCGCGCGGAGTTTCCTGCACGTCCAGCCCCACCCGGGACTTGAACCACTGGCGGTGCTCGTCCACCAGGGACACCAGGGCGATGGGCACACCCAGGCTGCTGGCCAGTACGCGGGTGATGCGGTCGAACACCTGCTCAGGCGGTGTGTCGAGGATTTCCAGGCTGCGCAGCAGATGGAGGCGTTCGGCTTCGTGTTGAGCGTTGCTCATGGGGGTCAGGGTTCGCTTGGCTTTGCTACAGCCTAGTAGAGCGTCACCCAGCATGTGTTCATGAATTCCGGGCCGCCCCCTGGAGGAAGAACTGCTCGCCTTTGCGCCGGAAGGTCAGGCCATCGGCCACTGCACCTCGGGCAATTGCTCGAACGCCGGTCGGGCGAACAGGAAGCCCTGATAGAGGTGGATGCCCAGCGCCTTGAGCTTGGCCAGCTCCTCGCCGGTCTCCACCCCCTCGGCGATGACCTCGATGGACAGCGCCTGGCAGACGCCGAGAATGCCCCGGACGATGGCCTCGCGCACCGGGTCCTGGTCGATGTTGCGGATCAGCGCCATGTCCAGCTTGATGATGTCCGGCTGGAACTCGGCCAGCAGGTTGAGGCCGGAATAGCCGGCGCCGAAGTCGTCGATGGCGGTCTTGAAACCCTGCTTGCGGTACTCGGCGATGATGCTTTTCAGGTGGGCCTTGTCTACCAGCTCCTCACCCTCGGTGATCTCGAAGATCAGTCGGCTGGTCGGGAAGCCGAAGCGCCGTGCCGCGTCCAGGGTGGCGCGGATGCAGGTGGCGGCCTGGTAAACGGCGTTGGGCAGGAAGTTGATGCTGACGTAGCAAGGCACGTCCAGGCGTGCGGCCAACTCCACGGCCTTCACCCGGCAGGCCTGGTCAAAGGCGTAGCGGTTCGCCTCGGTGACCTGCTCCAGCACGCTGCTCGCGCCCTGGCCGTCGAGCCCGCGCACCAGGGCTTCGTAGGCGAACAGGCTGCCGTCACGCAGGTCCACGATGGGCTGGAACGCCATGCTGAAGTCGAAGTCGAGTGCGTTGCCGTCACGGCAGTGGGCGCAGGGGCTTGGGCGATCGGTCGGGGTGTACATGCAGGCTCTCCATGAGGGAAGCGAAGTGTGAGTCCCGTCACGCCTTAATGCTAGACGCCCGTTTCAGGGGGCGCAGGTGGCAGTTTGTCGGTCGTTGGGAAGCCGCGGGCGGATGTCGGCGCCGGCCTGCATCGAAGCCGGCTCCTGCCTGGGCGCCTGCCTGCTGATGACCGA
This sequence comes from Pseudomonas sp. 1D4, assembly GCF_001728925.1. NCBI lineage: Bacteria > Pseudomonadati > Pseudomonadota > Gammaproteobacteria > Pseudomonadales > Pseudomonadaceae > Pseudomonas > Pseudomonas sp. 1D4. The sequence continues at coordinate 44,795 of NZ_LXJQ01000014.1, read as the reverse complement.
GCTGCGTCAGCGCAAGAGTGCTCAGCCCTGGCGGAAGGCGACGCCTCGGCGGGTGAGGGTGATGGTCCGGGCATCGACCAGCAGGCGGCCTTGGGCATCACAGGTTTCGGACCAGTCGAGCTGGGCCCGGATGAGGCCGAGTTCATCGAGGTCGCGCAGGCCGATCAGCACCCGCTGGGGGTCGCCGTCGAGGTGGCGGGCATCGCGAGGGTGTTCCTCGCTGAGTTGTTCGATCAGGGCGCGCAGGAGTTGGGTACGGCTTTGTATATCCATGGACTGGTAGGGCGCAGTCGGATTCATGGGGTGGGATTCTAGACCAGCCTCTCCGCTCCGGGGCACCCATCGATCCACAGATGGGGCAACGTTTTTTTCACCGTATCTTGATGGGCGCTTTACGGCCGCTTGGCCAGTCTGTGGGCGAATCGAACGAGGACACGCCCATGCCCCGAGGCCCGCACTTCTCACTCACTCTCGCGGCTGTGGCGGCATTGCTGCTGCTATGCATCACCGCAGCCCAGGCCCGCACGCCGCCCCTGGATGCCCCGACAGCCCGATCCCGGGTCGCTCCGGAGGAGTTCGCCGCCCGCCCGACAGGAATCCAGGGGAACTTCAATCGTCCGGGCGGATGATGCCCTTGCGCACGGCGTAGAGGACCAGCCCTGGCACGTCGTGGATGTCCAGCCGCTTCATGATCTGCGCCCGGTGCGCCTCCACCGTCTTCACGCTCAGGCACAGGCCGTCGGCGATGGCGCGGGTCGAAGCCCCCCGGCAGATCAGCCGGAGTATCTCCACCTGGCGCTGGGTCAGCTCGGCGTCCATCTCGTCGCGGCTCGCCAGAGCCTGCTCGATCACCGGCTGTGCCACGGCGGAACTCAGGTAGCACTGGCCCCGGTCCACGGCCTTGAGGGCCATGTGCAGCTCGGACATGGCCGCATCCTTGAGCAGGTAGCCGGCGGCACCCTTCTTCAGCGCAGAGAGCACCAGCTCCGCCTCGGCGTGCATCGAGAGCATCAATACGCGGGATTCCGGTACCTGGTGGCCCAGGCGTTGCAAGGCTTCTAGCCCGTCGAGGCCGTGCATGGAAATGTCCAGGAGGATGATGTCGGGTCGCAGGCGCTCGGCCATGGCAACGGCCTGTTCGCCATCTTCCGCTTCACCGACGACTTCGTAGCCTTCGAGTTCGTTGACCATGGCGCGGACGCCTACGCGAATCAGGGCGTGGTCGTCGGCCAATAGCAGTCGACAGGTCATGGGCGCTCCTTGCTCATTGCGAGACTCGGGTACTCCTGACGCACGGCGCGCCCCGAAAAGGCAGGCCGTACAGCTACGGAGTAGCACCGAACGCAAAAGTTCGCCTCTTTGGTCCGGACGAACGGTAGCAACCGGCCATCATCGATGGCCGGGGAGCGGAAGGCCCTAGCGTGCGCTTTCGTGCGCGCGTGGGTTGGACTGGCCGCGGGCGTATTGCACGATCACTTCCGACAGACGGCCGAGGGGCTCCGTCACCTGGGCTGCGCCCATGCGCAGCGCCTCCTTGGGCATGCCGAAGACCACGCAGCTGGCCTCGTCCTGGGCTACGGTGCGGGCGCCGGCCTCACGCATGGCCAGCAGGCCACGGGCGCCGTCATCGCCCATGCCGGTCATGATCACGCCCATGGCGTTGTGCCCGGCGTGGCGCGCCACCGAGCGGAACAGCACGTCCACCGAGGGCCGGTGGCGATTGACCGGGGGAGCGTCGATCACCTCCACCAGGTACTGCGCGCCGCTGCGCTTGAGCTGCATGTGCCTGCCGCCCGGGGCCACCAGGGCCAGGCCCGGCCGTACCCGGTCCATGTGCCGCGCCTCGCGCACCTCGATGGCGCAGATGCTGTCCAGGCGCTGGGCGAAGGCGGCGGTGAACTTCTCCGGCATGTGCTGGACGATGACGATCCCGGGGCAGTCCACCGGCAATTGGCGCAGCACCACTTCCAGGGCCTGGGTGCCGCCGGTGGAAGTGCCCAGCGCCACCACCCGGTCGGTGGTGGACAGGGTGGTGGGACGGGGAGCGGGTGCCTCCTTGGTGGGGGCTGTCGCCACGGGTGGGGAGGGCATCGCGCGTGGGTGGCTGCGAGCGGCAGCCTCGATCTGCCGGATCAGCTCGCCAGACAGTTGCTGAAGGCTGTCCTTCAACCCCTGGCGGGCCTTGGCGAACACCCCAACGGCACCGGCGGCGAGGGCCTCCAGGGTCACCGCCGCGCCTTTCTCGGTCAGCGTCGAGCAGATGATCGCCGGGGTCGGGCGCTCGGCCATGATCTTGCGCAGGAAGGTGATGCCGTCCATGCGTGGCATTTCCACGTCAAGCACCAGCACGTCGGGCCATTGCTTGCGCATCTTGTCCAGGGCGAACAGCGGGTCGGCGGCCTGGCCGATCACCTGGATGCCGGGATGGTTGTCGAGGCACGCGGTGAGCACCTGGCGCACCAGGGCCGAGTCGTCGACGATGAAGACCTTGATCATGGCGGCGTTCTCCCTGGCCGGGCTCATGTGCGTTGGTAGACCGAGGGGCGGACCGCTCGCAGCGGCAGCTTGAAGCCGTGCAGGCTTTCGGCGTGGCCGATGAAGAACAGGCCCTCCGGGCGCAAGCGCTCCACCAGCCGCTCGACGATGCCGCGCTTCTCGTCCTGGCCGAAGTAGATCAGCACGTTGCGCAGGAAGATCACGTCGAAGGGGCCGATCTCCCGGGGGATCGGCCGGGTCAGGTTGAGTTCGGCGAACATCACCCGGTGACGCAGTGCCTGGTTGATGCGGAACAGCCCGGCGCTTTCCTCCACGCCGCGCAGGCAGTAACGCTGCAGCCAGCCGGGGGGGAAGTGCTCGGTCTGCTCCATGGGGTAGGTGGCGCTGCGGGCCTTTTCCAGCATGCGCAGGCTGAGGTCGCTGGCGAAGATGGACCAGTCCTTGGTCCGGGCATGTTCGGCGAGGGTCATCGCCATGCTGAAGGCCTCCTGGCCGGATGAGCTGGCCGCGCTCCACAGGTGCAGCGGTTTGCGCTGGTGGGCGGCCCACTCGCCGAGCTCCTTGAAGTGCTGCGGCTCGCGGAAGAAATAGGTTTCATTGGTGGTCAGCAGGTCCACCACCAGGCGCCGCTCGTCCTGGTTGGCGGGATCGCCGAGCAGGCGCAGGTAGTCGCTGAAGGAGTCAACGCCCACCGCCCGCAGCCGGCCCATCAGGCGGCCGGCCATGAGGATGCGCTTCTGATCGGTCATGTGGATGCCCGAAGCCTCCAGCATCAACTGCTGCAACTGCCGGAAGTCGGCGTCGCTGAGCTTGGGCAACTGCCGGTGGGGCATCAGCCGGCCTGCTGGGCGAGGCTCAGCTGGCGGATGTCCTCCAGCGACAGCACCCGCCGCACGTCGAGGATGATGGTGAAGCCGCGTTCGTCCCGGGCCATCCCGGCGATGAAGTCGGTACGGATGCCGGCGCCGAAGGGCGGTGCCTGCTCCACCTGATCCGTCTCGATGTCCAGCACGGCATCCACGGCATCCACCACCAGGCCGATGCGCTGGTGCTGTTCGTCCAGGTCCAGCTCGATGATGACGATGCAGGTGCGCTTGTTCGGCACGCTCAGGTCCTGACCGAAGCGCGCCGCCAGGTCCATCACCGGTACCACGTTGCCGCGCAGGTTGATCACCCCGTGGATGAAGATCGGCATCATCGGCACGGTGGTGACCTGACCGTATTCGATGATTTCCCGCACCAGGTCGATGGGCAGCGCGTAGCGTGCATCGCGCACCCGGAAGGACAGCTGCTGCACGCTTTCCGCCGCCTCGCTGGCCAGGACTGCCTGGAGTTCGCTCATGCCGCTCCCCTCAGTTGAAGTTGACGAAGTGGCCTTCATCGGCCACCGGCTGGGGCTTGCGGGCCACGGCGGTGCTCGGCTTGCGCAGCTCGCGCACGGCCGCTGGGCGCTCCGTCCGCACGGTCGAGGCGGCCCGCGCGCTGGTCGCTTCGAGGCGGAAGTAGTTGATCAGCTCGAGCAACTGTCCGGCCTGGGCGTTCATCTCCTCGGCGGTGGCCGCCAGCTCCTCGGAGGCGGAGGCATTCTGCTGAGTGATCTGGTTCATCTGGCCCATGGCGATGTTGATCTGCGACGCGCCGGTGCTCTGCTCGCGGGAGGCAGCGGTGATCTCCTGCACCAGATCGGAGGTTTTCTGGATGTTCGGCACGATCTCGTCCAGCAGGTGCCCGGCCTGCTCGGCCAGTTGCACGCTGTTGCTGGCCACGCCGCCGATCTCCTGGGCGGCCACCTGGCTGCGCTCGGCGAGCTTGCGCACTTCGGCGGCGACCACCGCGAAGCCCTTGCCGTGGTCGCCGGCGCGTGCAGCCTCGATGGCGGCGTTGAGGGCCAGCAGGTTGGTCTGGTAGGCGATGTCGTCGATGATGCCGATCTTGTTGGCGATCTGCTTCATGGCCTGGACCATCTCGCCCACCGCCTGGCCGCCCTGCACGGCGTCATTGGCGGCCTTGCCGGCGATGCCGTCGGTGATCTGCGCGCTTTCGGTGTTCTGCGCGATGGAGGCGGACATCTGCTCCACCGAGGCCGTGGTCTCCTCGACGCTGGCCGCCTGTTCGGTGGCCGCCTGGCTGAGGGACTGGGAGGTGGCGCTGACTTCCTCTGAGGCCGAGGACAGCGAGTCGGCGGCGCTGCGCACGTCACTGATCACGGTGCGCAGGCGCTCGGTCATGTGCTTCATGGAGGCCAGCAGGCGGCCGGTCTCGTCGCGGCTGTCCACCTCGATCTCGGTGGACAGGTCACCTTCGGCCAGCTTGTCGGCCACGGCCACCGCGCTGTTCAGGGGGCGGGTGATGGAACGGGTGACGAAGATGCCGATGGCGAAGCCGAGCACGGCGGCAATGATCATCAGGGTGATCAACTGGGCGCGTGAGCCAAGGTAGATCTCGGTGATGGTGTCGTTGGCCTCCTTGGCGCGGGCGTCCTTCTGGGTCACCAGCTCGGAGAACAGCTTGTCGGCGCTGTTTCCCTGGGCTTGCAGCTCGGGCATCAGCGCGGTGAACTCGGTATCACTGGCCAGGGGGACGGTCTTGCTCAGTTCGAGCATCTGCCGCACCACTTTTTCGTAACCCGCCAGGCTCGCCTCCATCTCCGCCAGCTTGGCCATGGACTGTTCGCTCTTGAAGCTGCCCCGAGCGCTGTTGATGTGCTCATGCACGCTCTGCAGCGCCTCCACGACCTGGTCGGCGGTGTGCTGGCGTTCCTCCACGGTGGTGGCCAGCAGGTGGCTGCGCAGGTGACGACCGATGTAGATGAGGTCCATGTTGCCTCTCATCATGGTCTTCAAGGCACCGACTTCGCCCAGGTACATCTGGTCAGTGAGGTCGTTGACCCTGTGCAGGTTGGCGATGCCCAGCCCACCCACCGCAGCGGTGAGCAGCACCACCAGGGTGAAGCCGGCGATCAGCCGGGCTCCGATTTTCATGTTGCGGATGAATTGCATGGTGAGGCTCTCCTACTGACCCGCGAGATCGGGCCGTGCTGGTACGGGGTTGGCGAGGGTGCGCGGTTCTGCGTCCGCGTTCTGTTGCAGGTGCTGGAGCAGGCTGGCGATGTCGAGGATCAGCGCCACCTGGCCGGAGCCGAGGATGGTGGAGCCGCTGATGCCGCGAAGGTGTTCGAAGAGCAGGCCGAGGGGCTTGATCACCGTCTGCAGCTCGCCGTGCAGCTCGTCGACGATCAGCCCGGCCTGGCGCCGCCCGAGGCTGACCACCACGATGTTGCGCCGGCCATGGGCGCTGCAGGGCAGGTCGAAGTGGGCGGCCAGGTCGATGCAGGGCAGGGGCCGGCCGCGCAGCTCGATGTGGCCGTAGGCACGGCGGCCGAGGCGCGCCTCGTCCAGTTCCAGGCACTCGGTGACCAGGTTCAGCGGCACCACGAAATGCTCGCCGCCCAGGCTCACCAGGAAACCGTCGATGATGGCCAGGGTCAGTGGCAGGCGGATGCGGAAGGTGCAGCCCTGGCCGGGGCGTGAGTCGATCTCGATGCTGCCGCGCAGGGCCTCGATGGCGCTGCGCACCACGTCCATGCCGACGCCCCGGCCGGAGAGGTCGGAGACGTTGTCGGCAGTGGAGAAGCCGGCGGCGAAGATCAGCCGCTGCACCTCGTGTTCCGGCGGGTTGGCCTGCGGGTCCAGCAGGCCGCGCTCGATGGCCTTCTCGCGGATACGTGCAGTGTTCAGACCCCGGCCGTCGTCGCTCACCTCGATGACGATCATTCCCGACTCGTGGTAGGCGTTGAGCCCCAGGTGACCCTCGGCGCTCTTGCCGGCGGCCAGGCGCTGTTCGGCGGGTTCGATGCCGTGGTCGATGGCGTTGCGCACCAGGTGGGTGAGGGGGTCGGCGAGCTTGTCGATCACCGTCTTGTCCAGCTCGGTGTCGGCGCCGCGGATCTCCAGGCGGATGTCCTTGCCCAGTTGCTGGCTGACGTCGCGCACCACCCGGTGGAAGCGGTTGAAGGTGTCGCCGATCTCGATCATGCGCAGCTTCAGCGCCGCCTCGCGAATCTGTTCCACGCGCTGGTTCACCGTCTGGGCGCTCTCCTGGCACTGCGGATTGCCGTGTTCCTGGGCCTGCATGCGGGCGGCGGCAGCGCTGATCACCAGCTCGCCCACCAGGTTGATCAGCTCGTCGAGCTTGTGGGCGGCCACCTTCACCAGGGTGCTTTCCGTGTTCGGTGTGCGGCGCTCGCCGTCGCGGCGGGTTTTCTGCTGGCGGGCGAGGGCGGCGTCCACCGCTTGAGGGGCCACCAGACCCTGTTCCACCAGCACCGCGCCCAGGGGCGGTCTCTCCGCCGGGGCGCTGGCCTGGACGGCCAGGCCCTGCTGCAGTTCGTGTTCGGTGAGCAGGCCGGCGGCGACGAGGATGCCGCCGATGCGCTCGTCGGCCTCCGGCAGCGCCTGGATCAGCCGCAGGCAATCGTCCAGGGTGCTGGCCGGCGGCAGCATGCGCAGGGTGCAGAAGTCGCGGATGAACTCGAAGACGTCCTCGATCTCGGTCTTGCTCGCCGGGGTGTCCAGGTCGATCTCCAGGCCCAGGTAGCAGGTTTCCGGGTCCATCTCGGCGAAGGGCGGCAGGCTGTCGTCGAGTACTTCCAGGGCGGTGATCGTGCCCAGACGTCCCAGGTACTGGACGAAGGAGATCGGGTCGAAACCGTTGCGCAGCAGGTCGCCGTCGAAGCGCAGCGACAGGTGCCAGGCGCCGTTGCCGCGCTCTTCCCGCAGGGCGGCCGGGGCATCGACGGCCTCGACCACGGCGGCCAGGGGTTCGCCCAGGTGCTCGGCCAGGGCCGCCAGCAGCTCGGCCTGGTGCGCTTCGTCCACCGGCAGCTCGCCGGTCTCCGGGTCGATCAGGGCGATCATCGAGACGATCTCGTCGAGGCAGCGCAGCATCAGCGAGACCAGCGACGGCTCCAACTGGCGCTGACCGTCGCGCACTGCCATCAGCAGGTTTTCCAGGTGGTGGGTGAAGCTGGCCAGCGGGGTCAGGGAGAACAGCCCGGCCGAGCCCTTGAGGGTGTGCATGGCGCGGAACAGGCCGTTGATGGCCTCGGCGTCGTCAGGCTGCTGATCCAGTTGCAGCAGGTATTCCTCGGCTTGCTGGCTGAGGTCGCGGGCTTCTTCGATGAACCCCTGCAGCAGTTGGCTCCACTGGTCTCCGTTGAGCATGGCGGTCTCCGCTCAGGCCGTGGACGTGGCTGCGGCCGGGAGCAGGTGCTCCAGGCGCAGCAGGGTGATGAGTTCCAGAGGGCCGCCCTGGATGCCTTCCATGACCAGCACGGCGCCGTTGCCGAGCACCTGCCGACGCAGCGCCAGGAGCAGTTGCAGGCCGGCGCTGTCGAGGTCTTCCAGGGCGTGCAGGTCCAGTCGCCAGGGTTGGTCGGCAGCCTGCTCGGCCAGCCGCGCGGTCAGCTCGGCGTGGGCATCGGCCACCTCGTAGATGGTCAGGCTGCCCTCCAGTTCGAGGTGCCCGGGGGATTTCACATGGACCGTGAGCATTTCAACCCACCAGCTTCTCGACAGCGGCCAGCAACTGTTGCGGCTGGAACGGTTTGACGATCCAGGCGCGGGCGCCGGCGGCCTGGCCTTCGGCCTTCTTCGCCTGCTCGCTCTCGGTGGTGAGCATGACGATGGGGGTGAAACGGTAGTCCTTGCTGTTCTTGATCTCCTTCACCAGGCTGATGCCGTCCAGGTTGGGCATGTTCACGTCGCTGATGATGAGGTTGATCTTCTGCCCGTTGAGCTTGGTCAGGGCGTCGCGGCCGTCGACGGCTTCGATGACCTGGTGGCCGGCGCCGCCCAGGGTCATCTTCACCAGTTGTCGCATCGAGGATGAGTCGTCGACGATGAGGATGGTCTTGCTCATGTGTGGCTCCCGGATCAGAAAAAGGTGACTTCGTTGTCGGCCGGCTTGGCACGCCGGCCGGTGCGTTCTTCGTCGGTGGTGAACTGTCGGCGCAGCTCGGCCAGCCAGCGCTGTGGCTCGCCGAGGATCGAGTCCTGGCTTTGCACGGCCTGGCGCAGGCGCTCGATGTCGTGCTGCAGGTGGTCGAGCATCTGGTCGGTGCGGTCCTGGAACTGCATGCCGACGATGATCTGCTGGATGTCGCCCTGGGTGGTGCGGGCGTCCTGCTGCAGGGCGATGGCGCTCTCGGCCAGTTCGTCGAGGTTGGTGCCCAGGTCCTTCATGATTTCCCCGGCTACCTGATCCAGGTAGCGCAGGTTGTTTTCCTCGCTGCTGGACAGCTCGGCGGCGGCACTGACGGTGCCGCGGATGGCCTGGTTGATCTCGCCGACCTTTTCCACCATGCGCTGGCCGGTCTCGGCGGAAAGGCTGGAGAGTTTGCGCACCTCGTCGGCCACCACCGAGAAGCCGCGTCCATAGTCCCCGGCGCGGGCCGCTTCGATGGCGGCGTTGAGGGCCAGCAGGTTGGTCTGGCTGGCGATGTCCTGGACGTGCTTGGACATGCTCTGCAGTTCGGTGGCGTAGCTGTCCAGGTGGCCGATGGTGTTGAGCAGCTCGGTTTTGCGATCGGCGGACTTGTGGAAGGCGGTGGTGACTTCGTCCAGGCGCTGCTGAGCGTGGCGCAGGTTGTCGGCGACGCCGGAGCCACCCACCACGTTCTCCGAGCGTTGCAGGGTCTGGTCCAGGCGCTGGGCGAGGCTGGAGAAATGCTGGAACAGCTGGCCGATGTTGCTGGACACCAGCTCGCGCACCTGGCCGAGGTTCTGCCCCCAGGCCGGCAGCACGCTGACCAGCAGCGGCACGCAATCGGCCTGCACCGGCGTGCTCGGCAGGTCATCCACCTGGGGTTCGCGTGTCGGCGGCGTGCTGCGTGGACGCAGCGCGACGGCGGCGCCCGCCGCCAGTGCCAGGCCCGCTCCGGTGACCCAGGGCTGACCGAGTCCGAGGCCGGCGAAGCCGAGGAGGAGGGCGAGGCAGAGGAGGGAGTAAGCCAGCACGGGACACGTCCTGTGAGATGCGCAATGTTCGAAAAGATAGGTCGCGCCTGGGGGGCTCGATATAGGGATTCCCCCTAGGGGCCCTAGGGGCGCTGGCAGGGGGCGGAGTGCCGGGTCGCGCGCCGACGGCCACCTGGGGGTGGGTGTGAAGGCGTGGCGCTTCGGTGGCCGGTTGCGGATTTTGCCAAGCGCGTCAGGCGCTTGCGTTCACGCAGCGCTTTGTAACGACCCCGTGACCATCGACAATCCCTTTGTTACCCAGGGCCTTTCGGGGCGTGTTTAGACTGCTGGTCAGCGCAAGCACCGACTTGCATGACCAATAAGAACAACAAGGTATTGCCGATGAATGCTCTGTCTCGCCTGACTGCTGCCGTCTCCCTCGCATCGCTGTTCCCCCTGTCCGCCCTCGCCGGCGAAGTGGAAGTCCTGCACTGGTGGACCTCCGGCGGCGAAAAGCGCGCGGCCGACACCCTGAAGAAACTCGTCGAAGAGAAAGGCCACTCCTGGAAGGACTTCGCCGTTGCCGGTGGCGGAGGCGAGGCGGCCATGACCGTGCTGAAGACCCGCGCCGTGTCCGGCAACCCGCCCTCGGCGGCCCAGATCAAGGGCCCCGACATCCAGGAATGGGGCGAGTTGGGCCTGCTCACCGAGATGGACGAAGTGGCCGAGGAGGGCAAGTGGGACACGCTGCTGCCCAAGCAGGTGGCCAGCATCATGCAGCACGACGGCCACTATGTGGCGGTGCCGGTGAACGTGCACCGGGTCAACTGGCTGTGGATCAACCCCGAGGTGTTCAAGAAGGCCGGCGCCACGCCGCCCGCTACCCTCGACGAGTTCTTCGCCGCCGCTGAAAAGCTCAAGGCCGCCGGCTTCATCCCCGTCGCCCACGGCGGCCAGCCCTGGCAGGACGGCACCGTGTTCGAGGACCTGGTGTTCGCCATCCTCGGCCCCGAGGGCTACCACAAGGCCTTCGTCGAGCAGGACAAGGCGACCCTCACCGGCGAGCCCATGGTCCAGGCCTTCGCCGCGCTGAAGAGGCTGCGCGGCTACCTCGACGCCGACGCCGCCGGCCGTGACTGGAACAGCGCCACTGGCCTGGTGATCAGCGGCAAGGCCGGCATGCAGATCATGGGCGACTGGGCCAAGAGCGAGTGGACCGCCGCCGGCAAGGTGGCGGGCAAGGACTACCAGTGCCTGCCGTTCCCCGGCACCCAGGGCAGCTTCGCCTACAACATCGACTCCCTGGCCATGTTCAAGCTGAGCGACGCGGAGAACCGCAAGGCCCAGAACGACCTGGCGCGGACGGTGATGGAGCCGCAATTCCAGCAGTTCTTCAACCAGGAGAAGGGCTCGATCCCGGTGCGCCTGGACCAGGACATGTCCAGCTTCGACGCCTGCGCCCAGCAGTCCATGAAGGACTTCAAGGCCGCCGCTGCCGGCAACGGCCTGCAGCCCAGCCTGTCCCACGGCATGGCCGCCTCCAGCTACGTGCAGGGCGCGGTGTTCGACGTGGTGACCAACTTCTTCAACGACCCCGCCGCCGACCCGAAGAAGGCCGCCCAGCAACTGGCTGCCGCGATCCAGGCCGTCCAGTAACCGCCGATTGACCCGCCCACGGCGCAGGCCCCGCTGCCTGCGCTGCGGGCCCGGCCGTGCCGAATTTCCCCTGCCAACCCGGAGCGCCCCATGAGTTCGACCGCCGCCTTCGCCAAGGCCTCACCGCTGGATGCGCTGCAGCGCTGGCTACCCAAGCTGGTGCTGGCGCCGAGCATGCTCATCGTGCTGGTGGGCTTCTACGGCTACATCCTCTGGACCTTCGTCCTGTCCTTCACCAACTCGCGCTTCATGCCCAGCTACAAGTGGGTGGGCCTGCAGCAGTACCAGCGCCTGTGGGACAACGACCGCTGGTGGGTGGCGAGCCAGAACCTGCTGGTGTACGGCGGGCTGTTCATCGCCATCAGCCTGGTGATCGGCGTGTTCCTCGCCGTGCTGCTGGACCAGCGCATCCGCCGCGAAGGCTTCATCCGCACCGTCTACCTCTACCCCATGGCGCTGTCGATGATCGTCACCGGCACCGCCTGGAAGTGGCTGCTCAACCCCGGCCTGGGGCTGGACAAGCTGCTGCGTGACTGGGGCTGGGAAGGCTTCCGCCTCGACTGGCTGGTGGACCCGGAGCGGGTCGTCTACTGCCTGGTGATCGCCGCCGTCTGGCAGTCCTCGGGCTTCGTCATGGCGCTGTTCCTCGCCGGCCTGCGCGGGGTCGACCCGTCGATCATCCGCGCCGCCCAGGTGGACGGCGCCAGCCTGCCGACCATCTACCTGCGCATCGTCCTGCCGAGCCTGCGCCCGGTGTTCTTCAGCGCGCTGATGATCCTCGCCCACATCGCCATCAAGAGCTTCGACCTGGTGGCAGCGATGACCGCCGGCGGCCCCGGCTACGCCTCCGACCTGCCGGCGATGTTCATGTACGCCCACACCTTCACCCGTGGGCAGATGGGCCTGGGTGCTGCCAGCGCCATGCTCATGCTCGGCGCCGTGCTGGCGATCATCGTGCCCTACCTGTATTCCGAACTGAGGAACAAGCGCCATGACTAGCCTGGCCGGAAAGTCCCCGCTCAGCGTCAGCCGCCTGGCCATCCACGCCACCCTGATCCTCGCCTGCGCGCTGTACCTGGTGCCGCTGGTGGTGATGCTGCTGACCAGCTTCAAGACCCCCGACGACATCCGCACCGGCAACCTGCTGTCCCTGCCGGATGCCTTCACCCTGATCGGCTGGGCCAAGGCCTGGGCCAGCGTCGGCGGCTACTTCTGGAACTCGGTGATGATCACCGTGCCGGCGGTGCTGATCTCCACGCTGCTCGGCGCGCTCAACGGCTATGTGCTGTCCATGTGGCGCTTCCGGGGTTCGCAGTTGTTCTTCGGTGCGCTGCTGTTCGGCTGTTTCCTGCCGTTCCAGGTGGTGTTGCTGCCCGCGTCCTTCACCCTCGGCAAGCTGGGGCTGGCCAACACCACCGGCGGCCTGGTGCTGGTTCACGTGGTCTACGGCCTGGCCTTCACCACGCTGTTCTTCCGCAACTTCTACGTGAGCATCCCCGATGCCCTGGTGCGGGCGGCGCGGCTCGACGGCGCGGGGTTCTTCACCATCTTCGGGCGCATCCTGCTGCCCATGTCGGTGCCCACTGTCATGGTCTGCCTGATCTGGCAGTTCACCCAGATCTGGAACGACTTCCTCTTCGGCGTGGTGTTCGCCAGCGGCGACAGCCAGCCCATCACCGTGGCCCTGAACAACCTGGTCAACACCAGCACCGGGGCCAAGGAATACAACGTCGACATGGCCGCCGCGATGATCGCCGGCCTGCCGACCCTGCTCGTCTACGTATTCGCCGGCAAGTACTTCCTGCGCGGCCTCACCGCCGGTGCGGTGAAGGGCTGAAAAGCGGCTGCGCCCGTTCGCGGCGCTTCTGATTAGTGGAGATCGACATGGCAACCCTCGAACTGCGCAACGTGAACAAACGCTACGGCAGCGGCCTGGCCGACACCCTCCGTGACATCGAACTGTCCATCGACTCGGGCGAGTTCCTGATCCTCGTCGGGCCTTCGGGCTGCGGCAAATCCACCCTGATGAACTGCATCGCCGGGCTGGAAGCCATCAGCGGCGGCGCCATCCTCGTGAACGGCCAGGACATCAGCAGCATGAGCCCCAAGGACCGGGACATCGCCATGGTGTTCCAGTCCTACGCCCTGTACCCGACCATGAGCGTGCGCGAGAACATCGCCTTCGGCCTGAAGATCCGCAAGCTGCCTGCCGCCGAGATCGAGGCGGAGGTGAGCCGCGTGGCCAAGCTGCTGCAGATCGAGCACCTGCTGGAGCGCAAGCCCGGCCAGCTCTCCGGCGGCCAGCAGCAGCGCGTCGCCATGGGCCGGGCCCTGGCACGGCGGCCGAAGATCTACCTGTTCGACGAGCCGCTCTCCAACCTCGACGCCAAGCTGCGGGTGGAGATGCGCACCGAGATCAAGCTGATGCACCAGCGGCTGAAGACCACCACCGTCTACGTCACCCACGACCAGATCGAGGCCATGACCCTGGGCGACAAGGTGGCGGTGATGAAGGATGGCGTCATCCAGCAGTTCGGCACCCCGCAGCAGATCTACAACGACCCGGCCAACCTCTTCGTCGCCGGCTTCATGGGCTCGCCGCCGATGAACTTCATCCCCCTGCGCCTGCAGCGCCGCGACGGCCAGTTGTGGGCGCTGCTGGACAGCGGCCAGGACCGCTGCGAGCTGCCCCTGGGCGAGCGCGGGGCCGGGTTCGAGGAGCGTGACGTGATCCTCGGGGTACGCCCGGAGCAGATCCTCGGTGCCGCGCCGGACAGCCGTGGCACCCCGGGCGTGCGGGTCGAGGTGGAGGTGGTCGAGCCCACCGGCCCGGACACCCTGGTGTTCACCAGCCTCAACCGCACCAAGGTCTGCTGCCGCCTCGGCCCGGATACCGTTCCCCGGCCAGGTGAAAGCCTCACGCTGCACATCGATCCGAGCAAGGTGCTGCTGTTCGACGCCAACAGCGGCGAGCGGCTGCGCCCGGCAGGCCCTTCCAGCAGCCCCGGGCTGCCCGCCAACGTGGCGCAACTGAAGGGGCGTTGAACCATGGCTCGGAACCGCCGGGCCACGGCAGGCAGGGTGCTTCGTCTCAGCCCTGCCGATCGCCCCGTGGTGGGCTGATGCCCACCCTGCGAGGGCGCCAAGGGAACGTTCCATCGCAACACAACAATAAGAATGGAGTGGACATGAACACGAAGATCCGAGGTTTGTGGGTACTGCCCTGCACGCTGTTCGCCGCCTCCGGGCTGGCACAGGCGGTCGAGTTCAGCGGGTACGTGCGCAGCGGCGCCGGCGGTTCCAGCGAAGGGGGCACGCAGTCCTGCTTCCAGTTGCCGGGGGCGCAGTCGAAGTACCGCCTGGGCAACGAGTGCGAGCAGTACATGGAGCTGGACCTGCGCCAGGACCTGCTCAAGCTGGACGACGGCTCGGTGGTCAGCATCGAGGGCATGGCGCAGTTGTACAACCAGTACGGGCACACGCCGAAGTTCACCGGTGACTACGGTTTCGCGCGGATGAACCAGATGTACGCCGAGTGGAGCAACATGCCCGCGCTCAACGGCGGTTCGTTCTGGGCGGGGCGCCGTTTCTACAAGCGCAACGACATCCACATCTCCGACTTCTACTACTGGAACCAGAGCGCCACGGGCTTCGGCTTCGACGAAGTGGCCATCGGCGACCTGAAGTACAGCTACGTGTTCTCGCGCAAGGACAACTACGAGCAGAAGCCCTACATCAACCGCCACGACTTCAACGTCGGCGGCTTCCAGACCAACCCCGGCGGCGAAGTGGAGCTGGGCGTCAGCTATATCGACAAGCCCGACAGCACCGGTGCCCACAGCGGCTGGTCGGTCTCGGCGCAGCACAAGCAGCAGGCCTTCCTCGGCGGGGTCAACACCCTGGCCCTGCAATACGGGCGCGGCCCCGGCACGGCGCTGGGCTACACCGGCGACCCGACCCTGGACAACGCCAACAAGAGCTGGCGCCTGGTGGAGTTCTTCGACTGGCAGGTGACGCCGCATTTCGGCGGGCAGTTCGAAGTGGTCTACCAGAAGGACACCCGCCCGGACGGCGACGACCAGAACTGGCTGTCCATCGGCGTGCGCCCGGTCTACGCCTTCACCGACCAGTTCAAGCTGGTGACCGAGCTGGGCCGCGACCAGGTGGAGGCCCCCGGCGGCACCCGCAAGCTCACCAAGTTCACCGTGGCGCCCACCTGGTCGCCGTCCGGGCCGGGGTTCTCCCAGCGTCCGGAGTTCCGCCTCTACTACACCTACGCCAGTTGGAACGAGGCCGCCCAGCGCGCTGCCAGCGAGCTGGCCGCCGGTTCGGCGTTGTCCGACACCGGGGCCTTCGGCGATGCGTTGCATGGCTCCAACTTCGGCGTGCAGGTGGAGTACTGGTGGAAGTGACGGGAGCGGCCCGTGGCGGCTGCTGAGCGCGACGGGGCGCGCCGCGCAGGGCAGGCGGGGGAGGGCGGCGCGCATCCCCTCGACGCCCTGCTGCGGCCGGCCAGCGGGCAGCTGTTCCGCTGGTACGAACACCAGGGGCGCGAGCTGCTGCTGGTGGAGCATCCCCGCTGCTCGGCGGTGTTCAGTCGCCAGGGTGGGCAGTTGCTGCATTACCAGCCGCGGGGCGAGCACCCGGTGCTCTGGTGCGCCCGTCACTGGCCGCGCGTGGGCGCCATTCGCGGTGGCGTGCCGGTGTGCTGGCCCTGGTTCGGGCGCCATCCGGTGGAAAGCGGCTGGCCCCACCACGGCTGGGCGCGGCTCTCCGACTGGCGGCTGATCGGCAAGGACGCCGACGCCCAGGGCGTGCGCCTGGAGTGGCGCCTGCAGTTGCACGACTGGCAGGTGGAGCTGCGGGCCTGCCTGGGGGATACCCTGAGCCTGGAACTGGTGACGACCCACCATGACAGCGAGCCGTGCGTCCTCAGCCAGGCCCTGCACGCCTACTGGCGGGTGTCGGATGTGGCGCGGGTGGCGCTGCTCGGCCTGGATGGCGCCGACGGGCACGACCTGCTGGCCCGAGAGCCCTGCCGGCAAGCCGGTGAACTGCGGGTCACCGAGGGCGTGCACAGGCGCTTCCAGCGTGGCGGGGCGCTGACCCTGCAGGACCCGGGCTGGCAACGGCGGCTGCGCATCGAGGGCGGCGACAACCCCCACACCCTGGTCTGGCACCCCGGCAGCCGGCCGCTGCCCGAGGTGAGCTGGGCGGAGAGCCTGGGGTTCCTGTCGGTGCAGGCCGCCGCCTGCGGCGACCCGGAGCGGGTCCTGGCACCGGGGGACGAGGCCAGGTTGGCGCTGAAGGCCTGGATCGCGGGGTAGCGGCGTAGCCCGGGCTTCAGCCCGGGAATCGGTGGCGGGAAATCCCCGGACTGAAGTCCGGGCTACGTTCCTGAATCTGCCAAGGCACGGGGTACAACCCAGGCCACCGTGCCACGCCCGTGATGGGCTTCGCGTAGCTCAGCCCATCCTACGAAGGCGGTGCTGCCGCCGGATCATTGGGCTCGAATCAATCGACGGGGTAGCCCTGGCTTCAACCCGGGAAGGGTTGGCGCGGGTTTCCCGGACTGAAGTCCGGGCTACGTTCCTGAATCTGCCAAGGCACGGGGTACAACCCAGGCCACCGTGCCACGCCCATGATGGGCTTCGCGTAGCTCAGCCCATCCTACGAGGGTGGTGCTACCGCCGGACCATTGGGCTCGAATCAATCGACGGGGTAGCCCTGGCTTCAGCCCGGGACGAGGCGGCGGGAGGTCCGCCGTGCCCTATGGGGTGGGGCTCAGGCCGGCTCTTCATCCGCCGGGTAGCGGCTGGCGTTGAGGCTTTCCTTGATCTTGCGCAGGTGCGGCTGGAAGTCGATGCCCCGGCGCAGGGTCACGCCGGTGGCGAGCACGTCGAGCACGGTGAGCTGGATGATCCGCGAGGTCATCGGCATGTAGATGTCGGTGTCCTCCGGCAACGGGATGTTGAGGCTGATGGTGCTGGCCTTGGCCAGCGGCGAGCCGGCGGCGGTGAGGCCGAGCACCGAGGCGCCGTTCTGCCGGGCCAGGCGCGCCACCTCCACCAGCTCGCGGGTGCGCCCGGTGTAGGAAATGATCACGAACAGGTCCCCGGTGTGGGCCACCGAGGCGAGCATGCGCTGCATCAGCACGTCGGAGTGGGCCGAGACGGCCAGGTTGAAGCGGAAGAACTTGTGTTGGGCATCCAGCGCCACCGAGGCCGAGGCGCCGAGGCCGAAGAAGTGGATCTGCCGGGCCTGGATCATCAGGTCCACCGCGCGGCTGATCAGCTGCGGGTCGAGGCTCTGGCAGGCGCTGTCCAGGGAGGTGATGGCGCTGCCGAAGATCTTCCGCGTGTAGGCCTCGGGGCCGTCGTCCGCCGAGACCGCCTGGCTGACGTAGGCCGCGCCACTGGCCAGGCTCTGGGCCAGTTGCATCTTCAGCTCCGGGTAGCCGTTGACGCCGAAGGAGCGGCAGAAGCGGTTCACCGTGGGCTCGCTGACCTGGGCGGCCTGGGCCAGGGCGGCGATGCTGAAGCGGGTGGCCTGCTGCGGGTCCTGCAGGATCACCTCGGCGACCTTGCGTTCGGCCTTGTTGAGTTCGTCGAGACGGCCCTGGATCTGCTCCAGGAGATTGCGCATGCGGTCCATGGGGATTCCTTAGCAGGGCCTGCGGAAACGGTGGCCTATCGTACTGAGGGCCACAGTCGCCAGCCAGAGGTAACAGGGGTGTGACTAAATGTTGTGTTTATTACTACATTTATTCTTGTGTTGCGAGTTCTGGCGGTGTAAATCTCTCACGACCTTGTTGAAGAACAAAACATCATGGCTGTCATCACTGTAGAACCCTGCACCTTCGCCCTGTTCGGCGCCCTTGGCGACCTGGCCCTGCGCAAGCTGTTTCCGGCGCTCTACCAACTGGACCGCGCGGGGCTGCTGCATCCCCGCACCCGCATCCTCGCCCTGGCCCGTGAGAGCGACGAGAACGGCGCCCGCCAGGCCGCCATCGCCGAGCATCTGGGGCGCCATGTGCCCGAGCGCGAGATCGACCCCGACCAGGTGGCGCGCTTCATGGCGCGGCTGGAATACCTGTCGATGGACTTCTTCCTCCACGCCGAGGGCTACCGTGAGCTGGCCGAGCGGGTGGGGGCGGACGAGCCGCTGATCGCCTACTTCGCCACCCCGGCCTCGGTGTATGGCGCCATCTGCGAAGGCCTGGCCCAGGTGGGCCTGGTGCAGAACACCCGGGTGGTGCTGGAGAAACCCATCGGCCATGACCTGGAGTCCTCCCGGCGGGTCAACGACGCCGTGGCGGTGCACTTCCCGGAGAGCCGCATCTACCGGATCGACCACTACCTGGGCAAGGAGACGGTGCAGAACCTGATCGCCCTGCGCTTCGCCAACAGCCTGTTCGAGACCCAGTGGAACCAGCACCACATCTCCCATGTGGAGATCACCGTGGCCGAGCAGGTGGGCATCGAAGGGCGCTGGGGCTATTTCGACGAGGCCGGCCAACTGCGCGACATGGTGCAGAACCACCTGCTGCAGCTGCTCTGCCTGATCGCCATGGATCCGCCCAGCAACCTCTCCGCCGACAGCATCCGCGACGAGAAGGTCAAGGTGCTCAAGGCCCTGGCGCCCATCACTGCCGCCCAGGTGGCGCAGCAGGTGGTGCGCGGCCAGTACATCGCCGGCAGCAGCCAGGGCCGCGCGGTGCCGGGCTACCTGGAGGAAGAGAACGCCAACACCCACAGCGACACCGAGACCTTCGTCGCCCTGCGGGCCGACATCCGCAACTGGCGCTGGAGCGGCGTGCCCTTCTACCTGCGCACCGGCAAGCGCATGCCGCAGAAGCTGTCGCAGATCGTCATCCACTTCAAGGAACCGCCGCACTACATCTTCGCCCCCGAGCAGCGGCCGCTGATCAGCAACCGGCTGATCATCCGCCTGCAACCGGACGAAGGCATTTCCCTGCAGGTGATGACCAAGGAACAGGGCCTGGACAAGGGCATGCAACTGCGCAGCGGCCCGCTGCAACTGAATTTCTCCGACACCTACCGCAGCGCGCGCATCCCCGATGCCTACGAGCGCCTGTTGCTGGAGGTGATGCAGGGCAACCAGAACCTCTTCGTGCGCAAGGACGAAATCGAATACGCCTGGCAGTGGTGCGACCAGCTCATCGAAGGCTGGAAGCAACTGGGCGATGCCCCCAAACCCTATGCCGCCGGCACCTGGGGCCCGGTGGCCTCCATCGCACTGATCACCCGAGACGGAAGGAGCTGGTATGGCGATCTCTGACCTCCGATTCCCCCCGGCCGTGGAGCCGGTGACCCTGGCGGACGCCGCCGAACTGGCCGGGCACCTGGCCCAGCGCGTGGCCGAGGCCCTGCGCGAGGCCCTGGCCGCACGCGGCAGCGCCACCCTGGTGGTGTCCGGCGGGCGCAGTCCGGTGGCCTTCTTCGAACGCCTGGCGCAAGCGCGGCTGGACTGGTCCGCCGTGACCGTCGGCCTGGCCGACGAGCGCTGGGTGCCGGTGAGCCACCCGGACAGCAACGAAGGGCTGGTGCAGCGCCACCTGCTCCAGGGCGAGGCCGCCAAGGCCCGTTTCGTCGGCCTCTACCAGGCTGCCGCCACCCAGGAGGAGGCTGCGCGCCTGGCCGACCAGGCCCTGGAAGCGCTGCCGCAGCCCATCGACGTGCTGGTGCTGGGCATGGGCGAAGACGGCCACACCGCCTCGCTGTTCCCCGGCAGCCCGAACCTGGCCGAGGCCCTGGACCCGGCCTGCCGCGCCCGGTGCCTGGCGACCTGGGCACCCAGCGTGCCCCACCAGCGCCTGACGCTGCCCCTGGCCCTGCTGCAAGGCAGCCGCCTGACCCTGCTGGCCCTGCAAGGGCGCGGCAAGCTGGACACCCTGGCCGCCGCGCTGCAGGGCGAGGACGTGGCGGCCATGCCGATTCGCGCCTTCCTGCGCCGGCCGCTTTCGATCTACTGGTGCCCCTGAGGCTCCATCCGCCTCAAGGGCTCATGCAATGGGAGTAATGCCATGACCACCATCCACAAGCCGCGAACCGCCGTTCGCCGCGTGCCGAGCATGGCCGAGAAGGTGGAGATGATCGACCGGCTCTGCGCCGAGGCGCGCATCCTGCCGGTCATCACCATCGAAGACGAAGCCCACGTCCTGCCGCTGGCCGACGCCCTCGCCGCCGGTGGCCTCAAGGTGCTGGAAGTGACCCTGCGCTCGGCCCACGGCCTGGGCGCCATCCGCCTGCTGCGGGCGCAGCGCCCGGACCTGCTGGTGGGCGCCGGCACCGTGCTGGACGAAGCGATGCTGGCCGAGGCCGAGGCTGCCGGCGCCCAGTTCCTCGTCAGCCCCGGCTGCACCGCCGAACTGCTCGATGCCGCGTTGCACAGCCCACTGCCGCTGCTGCCGGGCGTGGGCAGCGCCTCCGAAATCATGCTCGGCCACGCCCGCGGCTATCGGCGCTTCAAGCTGTTCCCGGCGGAGGTCTGCGGCGGCGTCGCCGCGCTCAAGGCCTTCGGCGGCCCGTTCCCGGCGGTGCGTTTCTGCCCCACCGGCGGCGTGCGGCCGGACAACCTGGTCCAGTACATGGCCCAGCCCAACGTCATGTGCGTGGGCGGCAGCTGGATGCTGGACAGCGCCTGGCAGCGTGCCGGCGACTGGGACCGCATCACCCGCACCACCGCCGAAGCCCTGGCCCTGCTGGCCTGAGCCCCTACCCGGAGCGCGCCATGTCCCTGTTCACCGCCGAGACCCTGTTCCCCCACGCCGAGCAGATTCCCGAGGCCTGGCGCCTGGGCGAGCCCGTCGAGCAACGCGACTACCTGGTGGATGGCGAGCTGCGCCACTGGGCCGGCCCCCTGGCCCCGGTGCGCAGCCCGGTCTACCTCAAGGGGCCGCAGGGCGAGGAGCAGGTGGTGCTCGGCAGCACCCCGCTGCTGGATGCCGAGGCCGCCCTGCAGGCGCTGGACGCCGCCGTGCGCGCCTACGACAAGGGGCAGGGCGCCTGGCCGACCCTGCGGGTGGCCGAGCGCATCGCCCACGTGGAGTGCTTCCTGGCGCGTATGCGCGAGCAGCGCCAGGCGGTGGTGAAGCTGCTGATGTGGGAGATCGGCAAGAACCTCAAGGACTCCGAGAAGGAGTTCGACCGCACCTGCGACTACATCGTCGACACCATCGAGGCGCTCAAGGAGCTGGACCGCCGCTCCAGCCGCTTCGAACTGGTGCAGGGCACCCTCGGGCAGATCCGCCGCGTCCCCCTGGGCGTGGCGCTGTGCATGGGACCGTACAACTACCCGCTGAACGAAACCTTCACCACGCTGATCCCGGCACTGATCATGGGCAACACCGTGGTCTTCAAACCGGCCAAGTTCGGCGTGCTGCTGATGCGCCCGCTGCTGGAGGCGTTCCGCGACAGCTTCCCGCCCGGCGTCATCAACATCATCTACGGCAAGGGCCGCGAGACCGTCAGCGCCATCATGGCCAGCGGCAAGGTGGACGTGTTCGCCTTCATCGGCACCCACTCCGGCGCCGCCGACCTGAAGAAGCTGCACCCGCGCCCGCACCGCCTGCGCGCCGCCCTCGGGCTGGATGCGAAGAACCCCGGCATCGTGCTGCCCCAGGTGGACCTGGACAACGCCGTGGAAGAGGCCGTCACCGGCGCGCTGTCGTTCAACGGCCAGCGTTGCACCGCGCTGAAGATCCTCTTCGTCCACGAAGACGTGCTGGAACCCTTCCTCACCCGGTTCAGCGCGCGCCTGGCGCGCCTGCGCCCTGGCATGCCCTGGGACGACGGCGTGGCCCTGACCCCGCTGCCGGAACCGGGCAAGGTGGACTACCTCGACGGCCTGCTGCGCGATGCCCTGGAGCAGGGCGCGCAGGTGGTCAACGAAGGCGGCGGCCGGCGTCACCAGAGCTTCTTCTACCCCGCGCTGCTGTGCCCGGTGACCCCGGCCATGCGGGTCTACCACGAGGAACAATTCGGCCCGCTGGTGCCGGTGGTGCCCTACCGCGACCTGCAGACGGTGATCGACTACGTGCTGGATTCCGACTACGGCCAGCAGTTGTCCATCTTCGGTAACGACCCCGCCGAAGTGGGGCGGCTGGTGGACACCTTCGCCAACCAGGTGGGGCGCATCAACATCAACGCCCAGTGCCAGCGCGGCCCGGACAGCTTCCCCTTCAACGGCCGCAAGAACTCCGCCGAAGGCACCCTGTCGGTGCATGACGCCCTGCGCACCTTCTCCATCCGCACCCTGGTGGCGACCCGCTTCAACGCGGACAACAAGGCGCTGGTCAGCCGCATCCTCGGCAACCGCGAATCCAGCTTCATCAGCACGGACTACATCTTCTGATGCGTCGCGGCGTGCTGCTGGCGGTGGCGCTGCTGCCGCTGCTGGCCTGGGGCGAGGAGCCAGGGTGCGGCGACTACCTGGCGGCCCTCGGCGTCACCGCGCCCGGGTTGCAGTTCGACGGCTGCCGCCTGGAGGCGGGCGGCCAGCTGCGCCAGCGGGTGGCCGAGTACAGCATCCCCGGGCGTGACGCCCGAGCGCTCGAGGCCCGGCTGGAACAGCGCTTCGGCATGCAGCCGCTGCGCTTCGTCTGCTGCGGCTGGGAGGCCCCGTCCGTCTACGCCCCCCATCCCGCCGGCCGGCCCTACGGCTACGAGATCGGCATGGGCTCCGGCGAAACCCTGGAAAAGGACTGGACCCGCATCGAACGCTTCCACGTCCGCGTCACCCTCTTCCTCGAAGAACCCTGACCCGCACATTTCCTGGGCTTCAGCCCAGGGAGCAGGGGGTTGGGGCATTCCCCGGACTAAAGTCCGGGCTACCCCGTGCTTCAACCTGCAGTCGTTTACTGGCACCCGTAGCCTGGGCTTCAGCCCAGGGAGCGGGGGGGGTTGGGGCATTCCCCGGACTGAAGTCCGGGCTACCCAGTGCTCGCCCCCGCAGTCGTTTACTGGCACCCGTAGCCTGGGCTTCAGCCCAGGGCGCGGAGGTTGGGCATTCCCCGGACTGAAGTCCGGGCTACCCAGTGCTCGAACCCGCAGCCGTTTACTGGCACCCGTAGCCTGGGCTTCAGCCCAGGGAGCGGGGGGGTTGGGGCATTCCCCGCACTGAAGCCCGGGCTACCCAGTGCTCGCCCCCGCAGCCGTTTACTGGCACCCGTAGCCTGGGCTTCAGCCCAGGGCGCGGAGGTTGGGGCATTCCCCGAACTGAAGTCCGGGCGACCTGTCAGCCGTTACGCCGCACATGCAGTTGCCGTGGGACGGCCGTGACGCCGGGCTGGTAGTCCCCGGCGATGGCTCGCAGGGCCTGGGCCAGGACGGCATCGGCGATCAGTTCGTGCTGCTGGCGCATGGCGTTCACCGGCAGGGGCAGGAAGTCCAGCAACTGGGTGTCGCCGAAGGTGCCGACGCGCAACGCCCGGGGCCAGGCGCCGCGTTCGCGCAGCACGTCCAGCACCCCCGCCAGCAGCACATAGGCAGTGGTCACCAGGGCGTCCGGCAGGTGGGCCTGTTCGTCCAGCAGGGACTCCATCATCTGGCGCCCGCATTCGCGGCTGAACTGCGTGCCCTGCATCACCCGCACCTCACCCGCGAACCCCTCCAGCGCCAGGCGGAAGCCCGCTTCCCGCTCGCGGCTGATGTTCAGCTCCGGGCGCGCGCCCAGCAGCGCCACCTGGCGCAGGCCGGGTGCCAGCAGGCTGTGGGTGAGCTGCTGGCTGGCCGGGCGGTCGTCGCTGACCACCGAGCCGAAGCGCGTCGGGTCCAGCACCCGGTCGACGCCGATCACCGGCAGCCCTTCGGCCAGCAGGTCGGCCAGGGTCGGGGCCTCGGGCGGCAGGCAACTGGCGACCACCAGCGCGTCACAGCGGCGGGCGGCGAACAGCTCCAGCAACTGGCGCTCGCTGGCCGGGTCGTCGTCCGAGCTGGCGATCAGCACCTGGTAGCCCCGGGCACGCGCCCGCTGCTCCAGCAGCTTGGCCAGGCGCGCATAGCTGGGGTTCTCCAGGTCCGGGAGGATGAACCCCAGGGTGCGCGTCTGCCCCCGGCGCAGGCCGGCGGCCTGGGGGTCGGGGCGGAAGCCGTGGGCTTCCACCACTGCCTGCACCCGCGCCACCGTGGCAGGGGAGATGCGCTTCTGCTCGGCCTTGCCGTTGACCACATAGCTCGCTGTGGTGAGGGAGACGCCGGCCAGGCGGGCGATGTCGCTGAGTTTCACGTTCGGGGTCCTCACTGGGGCACGGCGGGCGGATGCACATTTCGTCCGCCGGGCACTTCAAGCGGCGAAGGATATCGGTTACCGTGCCGCCCACGCTTAGTGAAACGATTCAGCAAAGCCCTTGTCCAGATGTTCCCACGTCCTGCCTGGCGTGGTCACGGACCGCACGCACCTGCCCGGGCGCGATGGAAGGCAACCCCTAAGCTGATGCAGATGGCACAACGACAAGAGGGCCCCGAGGCCCGTTTGGAGGCACGCATGCTCGAACTGACCCCCGGACAGGTGTCCATGGGCCTGGCCGCGTCGGACAAGGCCGACGCCCTGCGCCAGGTGGCGCAGCGGCTGGTGGCGGACGGCCTGGCCGCCGACGGCTACCTGGCCGCACTGGAGGCCCGCGAAGCGCAGGGCTCCACCTGCCTCGGCCAGGGCATCGCGATTCCCCACGGCACCCCCGAGACCCGCCACCTGGTGCACGCCACCGGCGTGCGCCTGCTGCATTTCCCCGGTGGCGTGGAGTGGGGCGATGGCCAGCGCGTGTACCTGGCCATCGGCATCGCCGCCAAGTCCGACGAGCACCTGCGCCTGCTGCAACTGCTGACCCGCGCCCTCGGCGAGGGCGAGCTGGGCGAGGCCCTGCGCGCGGCCGAGAGCCCCGAGGCGATCCTCCAACTGCTTCAGGGCGCCCCCCGTGACCTGGCGCTGGACGACCAGTTGATCGCCCTCGGCAGCGAGGCCGAAGACCTCGACGAACTGGCCTTGCAAGGCGCCCGCCTGCTGCGTCGCGCCGGCTGCGTCGACAAGGGCTTCGCGGCAGCCCTGCTGCAGCGCGAGCCGCTGCCCCTGGGCGACGGCCTCTGGTGGCTGGACACCGACCAGGCCGTGGAGCGGCCTGGCCTGGCCTTCGTCGCCCCGGCGGCGGCCCTGCAGTACCAGGGCCAGCCCCTGGCCGGCCTGTTCTGCCTGGCGAGCCTGGGGGATGCCCACCAGGCCCTGCTGGAGCGCCTCTGTAGCCTGCTGGTGGAAGGGCGCGGCGGCGAGATCGTGCACGCCGTCTCCAGCCGTGCGCTGCTGGAAACCCTCGGCGGTGACTCCATCGCCGACTGGCCGAGTCTGCGCGTGCCCCTGGCCAACGCCCACGGCCTGCATGCCCGCCCCGCCAAGGAGCTGGCCCAGGCGGCCAAGGCCTTTGCCGGGGAAATCCGCATCCGTGTCGCCGACAGCGGCCAGCCCGCCGTCAGCGCTCGCAGCCTGAGCAAACTGCTGGCACTGGGTGTGCGCCGTGGCCAGGTGCTGGAGCTGCTGGCCGAACCGGCGATTGCCGATGAGGCCCTGCCGGCCCTGCGTGATGCCATCCTGGCCGGGCTCGGCGAAAGCGTTGAGCCGCTGGATGCAGCGCGACCCGAGGCACCCTCGGAAGCACCCGAGGCCCCAGTCGCCGGGCCCACCGCACCGCAGCCCGGCGAGGTGCTGGCGGCCGTGTCGGCGTCCCCCGGCATCGCCATCGGCCCGGCCCATGTCCGCGTGGCGCGGGCCTTCGACTACCCGGCCCGGGGCCAGTCCCCGGCGCAGGAGCGCCAGCGCCTGGAGCAGGCCCTGGCCCATGTGCGGGGCGAGATCGAGGCGCTGGTGGCGCGCAGCGAGGTCAAGGCCATCCGCGAGATCTTCGTTACCCATCTGGAAATGCTCGCCGACCCCTCCCTGGTGGAGGACGTGGACGCGCGCCTGGCCCGTGGCGAGAGTGCCGCTGCCGCCTGGAATGCGGTCATCGGCGAGGCGGCCCGCCAGCAGGAAGCCCTGCAGGATGCGTTGCTGGCCGAGCGTGCCGCCGACCTGCGCGACGTCGGCCGGCGCGTGCTGGCCCAGTTGTGCGGCGTGGAGGAGGTGCCCGAGCCCCGCGAGCCCTACGTGCTGGTGCTGGACGAAATGGCCCCCTCGGACGTGGCCCGCCTGGACCGCGAGCGGGTCGCCGGCATCCTCACCGCCCGGGGCGGCGCCACCTCCCACAGCGCCATCGTCGCGCGGGCGCTGGGCATCCCGGCGCTGGTGGGCGCGGGGGCGCGGGTGCTGGCCCTGGCGCCGGGCGCCATGCTGCTGCTGGACGGCGGGCGAGGGCGCCTGGTGGTGGAACCCGAGGCGGCGCTGCTGGAGCGTGCCCGCCAGGAGTGCAGCGAACGCGAGCGCCTGCTGCGCGAGGCCGAGGCCCACAAGCTGGAGCCGGCGGTGACCCGCGACGGCCATGCAGTGGAGGTCTGCGCCAACCTGGGCGACGCCCGGGGCGCGGCGGCGGCCGTGGCCCAGGGGGCCGAAGGCATCGGCCTGCTGCGCACCGAATTCATCTTCATGGCCCACGCCCAGGCCCCCGACCTGGCCACCCAGGAGGCCGACTACCGCCGGGTGTTCGACGCCCTGGACGGGCGCCCGCTGGTGGCGCGGACCCTGGATGTGGGCGGCGACAAGCCCTTGCCCTACTGGCCCATCCCCACCGAGGAGAACCCCTTCCTCGGCCTGCGCGGTGTGCGCCTGACCCTGCAGCGCCCGCAGGTGATGCGCACCCAACTGCGCGCGCTGCTGCAGGCCGCCGAGGGCCGGCCGCTGCGCATCATGTTCCCCATGGTCGGCAGCGTCGGCGAGTGGCGCCAGGCGCGGGACATGGCCCGTGAGCTGCTGGGCGAGCTGCCCCATACCGACGTGCAACTGGGGATCATGGTGGAGGTGCCGTCCGCCGCCCTGCTGGCGCCGGTGCTGGCCCGCGAGGTGGACTTCTTC
The DNA here is from genome assembly GCF_001728925.1 of Pseudomonas sp. 1D4. Lineage (NCBI taxonomy): Bacteria > Pseudomonadati > Pseudomonadota > Gammaproteobacteria > Pseudomonadales > Pseudomonadaceae > Pseudomonas > Pseudomonas sp. 1D4. Next base: position 17,673 of record NZ_LXJQ01000014.1, on the reverse strand, counting down.
AGCATCGGCACCAACGACCTGACCCAGTACGCCCTGGCCATCGACCGTGGCCACCCGACCCTGTCCGCCCAGGCCGATGGGCTGCACCCGGCGGTGCTGCAACTGATTGACATGACCGTGCGTGCCGCCCATGCCCACGGCAAGTGGGTCGGCGTGTGCGGCGAACTGGCCTCCGACCCGCTGGCGGTGCCGCTGCTGGTGGGGCTGGGGGTGGACGAGCTGAGCGTGTCCGCGCGCAGCATTGCGGAAATCAAGGCGCGCATCCGCGCCATGAGCCAGGCAGCCGCCCAGGAACTGGCCGCCGTGGCCCTGCAGGCCGAAAGCGCCGAAGCCGTGCGCGAACTGGCGGAGCGATTCTGATGGCACGCATCCTCACCCTGACCCTCAACCCCGCGCTGGACCTCACCCTGCGCCTGCGCCAACTGGTACCGGGCGCAGTGAACCGGGGCGATGCCCTGGTGGCCCACGCCGCCGGCAAGGGCCTCAATGTGGCCCAGGTGCTGGCCGACCTCGGCCACAGCCTGTCGGTGGCCGGCTTCCTCGGTGCCGACAATGCCCAGCCGTTCGAGGCGCTGTTCGCCCGGCGCGGCTTCCACGATGCCTTCGTCCGCGTCGACGGGGAGACCCGCAGCAACCTCAAGCTGGCCGAGGACGACGGCCGCATCACCGACATCAACGGCCCCGGCCCCGAAGTCGACGCGGCCGCCAGGGCCGCGCTGCTGGAGCGACTGGATCGCCTGGTGCCGGGCCACGACCTGGTGGTGGTGGCCGGCAGCCTGCCCCGGGGCGTGGACCCGGACTGGCTGCGGACGCTGCTGCAGCGCCTGCGCGGGCTGGGTGCCCGGGTGGCGCTGGACACCAGCGGCGCGGCACTGCGGGCCGGGCTCGACTGCGCGCCCTGGCTGGTGAAGCCGAACCAGGAGGAACTGGCGGACGCCTGCGGCCAGCCCCTGGATGACGCCGCCGCCCAGGCCGCGGAGGCCCAGCGCCTGCACGCGATGGGCATCGAGCACCTGGTGCTGTCCCTGGGCGCCGACGGGGTGCGCTGGTTCAACCCGGGCGGGGTGCTGGCGGCCTGTCCGCCCAGGGTGCAGGTGGTGAGCACCGTCGGCGCCGGGGATTCGCTGCTGGCCGGCATGCTGCACGGCCTGCTCAGCGGCTGGTCGCCGCAGCAGACCCTGCGCCACGCCACCGCCATTGCCGCCCAGGCCGTCACCCAGATCGGTTTCGGCATTCACGACCGGGTCCAACTGGCCGCGCTGGAAGGCGCCGTCACCCTGGTCGATGCCCCCGCACAGCACGAGGTCTCCCGATGAAACTCGCCCTAGTCACGGCGTGCCCCAACGGGGCCGTCACCAGCCTGATCAGCGCCCGCCTGCTGGACGCCGCCGCCCGCCGCCTGGGCTGGAGCACCTGCGTGGAGATGCCCGGCGGGGCGCCGCTGTCCGCCACCGACCTGGCCGCCGCCGACTGGGTGCTGGTGGTGGCCACCGGCGAGGTGGACCTGTCGCGCTTCAGCGGCAAGCGGGTGTTCCTCTCCAGCCCGGTGGAGGCGCTGCAGGCCCCCGAGCATTTCCTGCGCCGCGCCGAGGCCCGCGCGGCCCTGCGCGAGCCCTCCGAGGTCGGCGCCCGTGTCCAGCGGCCGCGCCTGGTGGCGGTGACCGCCTGCCCGACCGGGGTGGCGCACACCTTCATGGCCGCCGAGGCCCTCAAGCAGGCCGCCCAGCGCCTGGGCTACGACCTGCTGGTGGAAACCCAGGGGTCGGTGGGCGCCCGTGATCCGCTGCCGGCGGACGCCATCGCCCGTGCCGACGTGGTGCTGCTGGCCACCGACATCGAGGTGGACCTGGCGCGCTTCGCCGGCAAGCGGGTCTACCGCTGCGGCACCGGCGTGGCCCTCAAGCAGGCCGAGGCGACCCTGGAGCGCGCCCTGGCCGAGGCCCGCGAGCTGCAGGCGGAGGTCTCCTCCGGCCCTGCACCGCGTGCGGCGGAGAAGGGCGGCGAGGCCAAGGGCCTGTACAAGCACCTGCTCACCGGCGTGTCCTTCATGCTGCCGATGGTGGTGGCGGGGGGCCTGCTGATCGCCCTGTCCTTCGTCTTCGGCATCGAGGCGTTCAAGGAGCAGGGCACCCTGGCCGCTGCGCTGATGCAGATCGGCGGCGACACCGCCTTCAAGCTGATGGTGCCGCTGCTGGCCGGCTACATCGCCTATTCCATCGCCGACCGGCCGGGCCTGGCACCGGGGATGATCGGCGGGCTGCTGGCCGGCACCCTGGGGGCGGGCTTCATCGGTGGCATCGTCGCCGGTTTCATCGCCGGCTACTGCGCCCGCGCCATAAACCGCTGGCTGCACCTGCCGCAGAGCCTGGAGGCGCTGAAGCCGATCCTGATCATCCCGCTGCTGGCGAGCCTGGTGACCGGGCTGGTGATGATCTACGTGGTGGGCACGCCGGTGGCCGGCATGCTCGCCGCGCTGACCCGCTTCCTCGACGGCATGGGCGCCACCAACGCCATCCTCCTCGGCGTGCTGCTGGGCGGGATGATGTGCGTGGACCTGGGCGGGCCGATCAACAAGGCTGCCTACGCCTTCTCGGTGGGCCTGCTGGCGTCCCAGAGCTATGCGCCGATGGCCGCCACCATGGCCGCCGGCATGGTGCCGCCCATCGGCCTGGGCCTGGCCTGCCTGCTGGCACGGCGCAAGTTCGCCCAGAGCGAGCGGGAGGCGGGCAAGGCGGCGCTGGTGCTGGGGCTGTGCTTCATCTCCGAGGGGGCGATTCCCTTCGCGGCCAAGGACCCGTTGCGGGTCATCCCGGCCAGCATCGCCGGCGGTGCGCTCACCGGGGCGTTGTCCATGTACTTCGGCTGCAAGCTGATGGCGCCCCACGGCGGGCTGTTCGTGCTGCTCATCCCCAACGCCATCAACCAGGTGCTGCCGTACCTGCTGGCCATCGTCGCCGGCAGCCTGCTCACCGCTGTGCTCTACGCCCTGCTCAAGCCCGCCGCCGCGCCGGATCTGGTGCTGGAGAAGGCGGGCGCCTGAGCCCGTCGCCCGCGCCGCTCAACCGGCGCGGGCGCGAATCCCGGCCAGCTCCACCTCGTCCGCCTGCAGCGCGTCGGGCAGGGTCTCGCGCAGGTAGGTCACCCAGGTCCTGATCTTCGCGTCCAGGTACTGGCGCGAGGGGTAGAGCGCGTAGATGTTCAGGCACTGCAGGCGGTAGTGGGGCAGCACCGGTACCAGGGAGCCGTCGCGCAGTCCGTCCATGGCCGAGTACAGCGGCAGGACGCTGATGCCCATGCCGGAGCGGATGGCCTCGGTCATGGCATCGCCCACGTTCACCTGGAAGCTGGGGTTGCCGAGGGTGATCATCTGTTCGCCGTCGGGGCCGACGAAGTGCCAGCGGTCGAAGGGCATCACCGGGCTGATCAGCAGCAGGCACTCGTGCTGGGCCAGGTCCGCCGGGGTGCGCGGGGCGCCACGCTCGGCGATGTAGCCGGGGGAGGCGCAGAGGATGCTGTAGGTGGCGCCGATGCGCTGGGACACCAGCCCCGAGTCGGGCAGCTCGGTGGCGACCACGATGGCCACGTCCAGCCCTTCGTCCAGCAGGTCCGGCACCCGGTTGGCCAGGGTCAGGTCGAGGCTCACGTCGGGGTATTGCTGGCGGTAGCCGGCCATGGCGCGGATCACGTAGTGCTGGCCGATACCGGTCATGGAATGCACCCGCAGCCGCCCGGCCGGGCGCGCATGGGCGTTGCCGGCCTCCGCTTCGGCCTCTTCCACGTAGGCGAGGATCTGCTGGCAGCGCAGCAGGTAGCGCTGGCCGGCTTCGGTCAGGGCGATGCGCCGGGTGGTGCGGTTGAGCAGGCGCGCCTTCAGGTGGCCTTCCAGGTGGGCCACGGCGCGGGAGATGTTGGCGGTGGTGGTGCCCAGCTGCTGGGCGGCGGCGGTGAAGCTGCCGGTGTCGGCGACGCAGCTGAAGGCGCGCATGGTCTGCAGGGTGTCCATGGGGCGGCTCGGGGTGAGGGCTGGGGGCGCCATTATCACGCGGCCGGGCCGGCGGATTGTTACTGATCCGGTAATAGTCATTCACCGAATGCCCCGCTTATGCCGGTGCGGGCCGATCCCTAGAATCTGCTCCACCGGGCACCCGTCGGTGCCTGCTCTCCGCTCCAATCCAGCCACACCATCCCAGGACAGCCCACCGTGCCGCGTCGTCTCGCCAGAGGACTGAGGTCCGCCAGCGCCGTTGTCATTTTTTCAACAATGGCCGGTTGCCTTTCCACCCAGGGCATCGCCCCCTCCGAACAACGCCTGGCCCCCGACCACCTGCAACTGGACGCTGCCATCGCCCAGGCCGGGCAGGATGCCGGCTGGCCCCGGCAGCGCTGGTGGCAGGCCTTCGGCGACCCGCAACTGGACGCCTGGATCGACCAGGCCCTGGCCGGCAGCCCGAGCCTGGCCGAGGCCCGCGCGCGGGTGCGCATGGCCGCCTCCCTGGCCGGCGCCGCCAAGGCGGTGGAGTCGCCCCAGGTCGATGCCAAGGCGTCCCTCAGCCGCCACCGCTGGCCCACGGACTATTTCTACGGCCCGGGCGAGCTGGCCCGTACCACCACCTGGAACAACGACGCCGCCCTGGGGCTGAGCTACGCCTTCGACTTCTGGGGGCGCGAGTCCAGCATCGCCGAGCACTACCAGGGCCTCGCCCGCATGAGCGCCGCCCAGGCGCGCATGGCCCAACTGGAACTGGAGGGCAACGTGGTGCGGGCCTATGTGCAACTGTCCCTGCAGTACGCCGAACGGGATATCGCCCAGGCGCTGCTGGACCAGCAGCAGGCCATTCTCGACCTGGCCCGGCGGCGCCTGGCCGGGGGCCTCGGCACCCAGTTCGAGGTGGGCCAGGCCGAGGTGCCGCTGCCGGAGACCCGCCGCCGCCTGGAAGCGGTGGACGAGGCCATCGCCCTCAGCCGCAACCAGTTGGCCGCCCTGGCCGGCAAGGGGCCCGGTGCGGCGGCCGCACTGCGCCGCCCGAGCCTGTCCCTGGCGGCCCAGCCGGACGTGCCGGCGCGCCTGCCGGTGGAACTGCTGGGGCACCGCCCGGACCTGGTGGCCAGCCGCTGGCAGGTGGCCGCCGAAGCCCGCGGGGTGGACGCGGCGGAGGCCGACTTCTACCCCAACGTCGACCTGGTGGCGAGCGTCGGCTACAACGCCGTGGGCGGCGGCATGCTGGAGTTCCTCCGGGGGCAGAAATTCAACTACGGCATCGGCCCGGCGCTGTCCTTGCCGATCTTCGACGGTGGCCGGCGCCGGGCCCTGCTGGGCGAAGCCTCGGCGTCCTACGACGCGGCCGTGGCGCGTTACAACGGCACCCTGGTGCAGGCCCTGCGGGACGTGTCCGACCAACTGATCCGCGTGCGCAGCCTGGCCCGCCAGCAGCAGTTGGCCGACGACTCGGTGGCCGCCGCGCAGCACACCTACGAACTGGCCACCCAGGCCTACCAGGGTGGGCTGACCGACTACCTCAACGTGCTCAACGCCCAGACCCGCCTGTTCCAGCAGCAGGAGGTGGCGCAGCAGGTCCACGCCGGTCGCCTGGCGGCCCACGCCGGCCTGGTGATCGCCCTCGGTGGCGGCCTGGGTGAGCCGGACCAGGCGCCGGACGACGCCCACCTGCTGCCCGAGCGGGTGCCGTTGCGCACCCCGGAGGCACGCTGATGGCCGCCTCCCACGGCGGCCTGCGCCTGCCGGATGCCGAGGCCTGGCGCCGGGCCTTCTTCGAGTGGGCGCGCAGCGACGGCGTCACCTGGGTCTACATCGGCAAGGTGCTGCTGGCGGCGCTGGTCACCCTGTGGCTGGCGATGCGCCTGGAGCTGCCGCAGCCGAGCACGGCGACCATCACGGTGTTCATCGTCATGCAGCCGCAGAGCGGCCAGGTGTTGGCGAAGGGCTTCTACCGCATCCTCGGCAGCCTGGTGGGGCTGACGGTGATGGTGGCGTTGATCGCCCTGTTCGCCCAGGAGCGGGTGCTGTTCTTGCTGGTGTCCTCGCTGTGGATCGGCCTGTGCACCGTGGGCGCGACCCGCTACCGCGACTTCCGCTCCTACGCCTGCGTGCTGGCCGGCTACACCGCTACCCTCATCGGCCTGCCCGCCACCACCCACCCGGAAGCGGCATTCATGCAGGCGCTGTGGCGCATCCTGGAGATCGCCCTGGGCATCGGCTGCGCCAGCCTGGTGAGTGCGCTGATCCTCCCGCAGACCTCCAGCGCGGCCATGCGCAACGCCCTCTACCAGCGCTTCGGTGCCTTCGCCGCGTTCGTCCTGGAGCACCTGGACGGCGGCGACCGCCAGCGCTTCGAGGCGTCCAACGTGGCCTTCGCCAGCCAGGCGGTGGGGCTGGAGGCGCTGCGCAGCGCCACCGGCTTCGAGGACCCGCACATGCGCCTGCGCAGCGGCCGGCTGTCACGCCTGAACAGCGAGTTCATGGCCCTGACCACCCGTTACCACGCCCTGCACCAGTTGCTCGCACGGCTGCGGGCCCAGGGCGACGGCACCGTGCTGCAAGCCCTGGAGCCGTGCCTGGCCGGCGTGCGCGAGGTGCTCGGGCCCTGGCGCGAGCGCCCGCTCACCGACCAGGACGCCCTGGCCCTGGCCGAGCGCCTGGAGGACCGCCGCCAGCAGCTCAAGCAGCGCATCCGCGATGCCCGCGCCCGGCTGCTCGCCGCCGGTGCCGACGAGGCCCAGCGGCTGGACTTCGACACCGCCGCCGAACTGCTCTACCGCTTCGCCGATGAGCTGCAGGGCTACACCCGCACCCATGCATCCCTGGCGTCCCACCGCCACGCGCGGGAGAACTGGAAGCCGTCCTTCGCCGCCAAGGCCAGCTCCCTGGCGGCGCTGGTGGCCGGGGCGCGCACCGCGCTGATGGTGCTGGTGTTCGGCCTGTTCTGGATCGAGACCGCCTGGCCCAGCGGCAGCAGCTTCGTGCTCAATGCTGCCGCCGTGGCGGCACTGGTCTCGGCGGCGCCCAACCCGGCGCGGATGGCGATGCAGATGGCCATGGGCACGGTGCTGGCGGCCATTCTCGGCTTTACCGTGACCTTCTTCGTGCTGCCGCACCTGGACGGCTTCCCGCTGCTGGCCCTGGCGGTGGCGCCGGTGTTCGCCTTCGGCGCCTTCCTCTCGGTGCGCCCGCAGTGGGCGGGCTACGGCCTGGGGCTGTTGGTGTTCTTCAGCTTCGGCGCGATCCCGGCCAACCTCACGGTCTACGACCCGGGGCGCATGCTCAACGAGTACCTGGCGCTGATCCTCGCCCAGGCCCTGGCGGCAGTGGTCACGGCGGTGATCCTGCCGCCCACCAGTGCCTGGCTCTGGCGGCGCCTGGAGCGCGACCTGCGCCAGCGCGTGGTGCTGGCCACCAGCGAGCGTGGCGAGTTGCTGCCGGCGGCGTTCGACAGCGGCACGCGGGACCTGCTCAACCAGGCCTATGGCGTCGCCAGCGGGCGGCCCGAGGTGCAGCGCGGCCTGCTGCGCTGGACCTTCCAGGTGCTGGAGGTGGGTCACGCCGTGCTGGAGCTGCGCCGCGAGCAGGCGTTGCTGCCGGCAGCGCCGTGCTACGCCGAGGACCAGCCCTGGCGCCAGGCCGTGCGGGCCATGGGCCGGGCCCTGGCGCGGCTGTTCATGAAGCCGGGGGCGGGCAACCTGGAGCGGGCCCGGCTGGCGGTGGAACAGGCCATCGACGCCGTGCGCGCCACCGAGGAGCCCGGCGGCGCCGACTTCGAGCAGTCCCGCCTGCGCCGCGTGCTCAGCTACCTGCACTTCATCCGTACCTCCCTGCTGGACCCGCAGTCGCCCCTGCGCGGGTCCGCCCCTGCCGGAGCGCCTGCCCATGCTGCCTGACAGCCTGCCCCGCGAGATCGCCTTCCACGGCGTCTACATGCCGACCCTGACCTTGCTGTTCATCGCCACCGCGCTGGCCTGCTGGGCCCTGGACCGGGTGCTGGCCGCCGCCGGCCTGTACCGCTTCGCCTGGCACCCGGTGCTGTTCCGGGTGAGCCTGTTCGCCTGCCTGTTCGGCGGGCTTTCGTTGTTCGTCTACCGTTGATCGAGCCCACCATGACCCTCAAATCCGTCTTCAGCCTGCTGGCGACCCTTCTCGTCCTGCTCCTGGCCGTGTTCATCGGCCGCACCCTCTGGGTGAACTACATGGACAGCCCCTGGACCCGCGACGGCCGCGTGCGCGCCGACATCATCAACGTCGCGGCGGATGTGTCCGGCGTGGTGGTGGAGGTGCCGGTGGCCGACAACCAGCGGGTGAAGAAGGGCGACCTGCTGATGCGCATCGACCCCGAGCACTACCGCCTGGCGGTGAAGCAGGCCGAAGCCCAGGTGAACGCCCGCAAGGCGGTGCTGGACATGCGCCGGCTCAGCGCCCACCGCCGCGCGGCGATGGACGAGCAGGTGGTCTCCCGCGAGAGCCTGGACGACGCCAGCAACACCGCGCTGGCCGCCGAGGCGGACTACCAGCAGGCCCAGGCCAACCTGGAGGCGGCCCGGCTGAACCTGGCCCGTACCGACGTGCGCGCGCCGGTGGACGGCTACGTGACCAACCTGACCGTGCACGCCGGTGACTACGCGCGCATCGGCGAGGCCAAGCTGGCGGTGGTGGACGAGACGTCTTACTGGGTCTACGGCTACTTCGAGGAAACCAAGCTGCCGCACATCGCCGTGGGCGACCCGGCGGAGCTGCAACTGATGAGCGGCGAGCGCCTGGAAGGCCACGTGCAGAGCATCGCCCGCGCCATCTACGACCGCGACAACCCCCAGAGCCGCGAGCTGGTGGCCGACGTGAACCCCACCTTCAACTGGGTGCGCCTGGCCCAGCGGGTGCCGGTGCGCATCCACATCGACAAGGTGCCCGAGGGTGTGCTCCTGGCCGCCGGCATCACCGCCACGGTGATCGTGAACCCGGCCAATGGCGCAAACCCGTAGGGGCAAATTCATCCTCCCAGCGACGCGGGGCGTGATCGCCCGTAGCCCGGATGATCGTGCGCCCGACCTGTAGGGACGAACTCACCCGCCCAGCGACGCGGGCGTGACCGGCGGTAGCCCGGGCTTCAGCCCGGGAAGAAGTGAGCCGGCGCTTCACCTGGGCATTTCACACGGGATACCGGCGTGGCCCTGGGCTGAAGCCCAGGCTACGGGGGCTCCTGGCCGCACGCCCGTGATCGGCTTCAGCCCGGGGAGAGGTGGTTGAGCCGGCGCATCACTCGTCTTCGTCTTCCACCAGCAGTTCCCTGGGCACTTCGCTGCGCAGCATCAGTTGGCATTGCTGGCTGTCGGGGTCGAAGAGGATGACCGCCTGCTTCTTCTCCAGGGCCTTGCGCACGCGGGCGACGCGGGTGTCGAGCGGGGTCTCGTCGCCGTTGTCGGTGCCGTCGCGGGTGACGAAGTCCTCGATCAGCCGGGTCAGGGTCTCGGGTTCCAGCAGGTGGTGGGGGATGAGCATGGGTGGGCCTCGTGGAGCGGGGGCGCGATCGTAGCACCTGCGGGTGTTCAGCTCTCGTCTTGCACGCGCTGGCGCGCCAGGTGGTGGTCCAGGGTGGCGTAGAGCTGGTGGGCGTCGAGGGGCTTGCCGAGGAAGTCGTCCATGCCGGCTGCGGCGCCGGCTTCGCGGTGCTCGTCGAAGATGTGCGCGGTGAGGGCGATGATGGGCACCGGGGCCAGGTGACGGTTGCGCTCCAGTACGCGGATGCGGCGGGTGGCCTCGAAGCCGTCCATTTCCGGCATCTCGCAGTCCATCAGGATCAGCGAGATGCCCTGCGGGTCACGCTCGTACTCGGCCACGGCGGCCACGCCGTTGGCCACGGTGCGCACCCGGTAGCCCTGGCGCTTGAGGAAGTTCTGCACCACCAGTTGGTTCACCGGGTTGTCCTCGGCCACCATCACGCAGGGCGCGCGGTCGGGCTCAGGGTGCTGAGGCGCGGGGGCTGGTGCGGGCATGGCCGGGTGTTCGCTGTAGAAGTCGAGCAGAATCTGGCGCAGCGGCAGCACCGCCAGCGGCTGGGCCATGGCCAGAAGCTGCAGGCCGTCGCTGGGGGGCAGGTTCTGGCACTGCTCGGGCGGACACAGCAGCAGCACGCGCTGGCCCTTGGCGAGGCTGGGTCGCAGGCTGTCGAGCCAATGGGCGACGCTGCCCGGCCAGGGCGCCATCAGCACCAGCAGCGGTGGCACGGTGAAGTCTTCCAGGTAGTCCTGCAGGCGTTCCGGGTCCTGGCAGCGCTCGGTGCGCATGCCCCAGCGGCCCAGCAGGCGGCCCAGGGTGTCCAGGCCAAGGCCGTCGAGGGAGGTGAGCAGGGCGGTACGGCCATTCAGCAGGGCCGGCAGCTCGTCGTTTTCCTCCACGGCTTGCAGGGGCAGGTCGAAGGAGAACCGGGTGCCCTGGCCGGGGGTGCTCTGCACTTCGATGCGGCCGCCCATCATCTCCACCAGCTCCTTGCTGATGGCCAGGCCCAGGCCACTGCCGCCGTAGCGGCGGGTGGTGCTGGAGTCGCCCTGGGCGAAGGAGTCGAACAGGTGGGAGAGGGATTCGGTGCCGATGCCGATGCCGCTGTCGCTGATGGCGAACACCAGGCGTGGCTTGCCCAGGCTGTTGTTGCGGCAGCTGACGTTGAGGGCGACGTGGCCTTCGGCGGTGAACTTGAGGGCGTTGCTCAGCAGGTTCATGAGGATCTGTTTGAGTCGTGTGGGGTCGCCCTGGATGCGCCGGGGCACGCCGTTCTCCAGGCTGACGTAGAGGCGCAGACGCTTGTCCAGGGCCTGGGCAGTGAACAGGCTGAGGGCGTCGGAGACCAGTTGCTCCAGGTCGAACTCGATGTGCTCCAGGGTCAGCTTGCCGGATTCGATGCGGGCGTAGTCGAGGATGTCGTTGATCACGGCCATGAGCGCGGTTCCCGAGCTGGAGATGGTGTCGACGTAGAAGCGCTGGGTGCGGTCCAGCGAGGTGTCCTTCAGCAGGTGCAGCATGCCCAGCACGCCGTTGAGCGGGGTGCGGATCTCGTGACTCATCTTGGCCAGGAAGCGGCTCTTGGCGCGGCTCTCGACGTGGGCCTGCTCGGCGGCCTGGCGCGAGCGGTAGCCTTCTTCCTTGAGGGTGTTGATGCGGTCGGCGAGGCCGATGGACAGGGTGATCAGCTCGATGGTGACGCCGATCTTCACTGCCGTGGCGCCAAAGATGCCCAGCACCTCCACGCCCAGGGAGCCGGTGGTGGCCTGGATGAAGGCGAACAGCATGACCCCCCAGGCCAGGGTGTAGTAGGAGCCGTAGCGCACGCCGCGCCGCCAGACGTAGATGCCGGTTGCCAGCAGCAGCAGGGACACGGCCAGGAGGGTGAGGCTGGCGAGGATGTTCCAGGCCGGCAGGCCCACCAGCGGGGCGGATACGAAGGCCAGCAGGATGAACAGCATGGCGCCGCGCAGGCAGTTGTCCAGACGCGGGAAGTAGGCGCGCGCGTGGAGGAAATAACGGCTGAACTGCACGGCGGTGAGGCAGTGCAGGTACATGAGGATGTAGATGCTCACCGATTGCAGGGCGACATGTTCGGGCAGCAGCTTGAACAGCATGCCGTCGAAGCAGGCGGCGAGCAGGCCGACGTTGAGGTTGTAGGCCAGGTACCAGAGGTAGGCGGACTCGCGCAGCGAGAGGTAGAGGAACAGGTTGTAGAAGAACATGGCGAACAGCACACCGTAGAAGGCGCCGTTGAACCCCATGAAGTTTTCCTGGGCCGCGGCACTGGCGCCGTAGGTGCTGAAGAACAGCGGCAGGAACAGCGTGCTGGTGCTCTCCACCCGCAGCAGCACGGTGCTGACCCCCGGCTGCACCTCCAGGGGGAACCAGAAGTTGCGCACCTGCACCGGGCGCTGGGCGAAGGCGAAGCTGTCGCCGGTTTCCTGCACGCTGATACGGTCGTCGGGGCCGTAGGCATACAGGCGGATGTGATCCAGCAGCGGGTAGTTGACTTCCAGGTAGCCGGCCACCGGATGCGGACGGCTGTTGACCAGGCGGACCTTGAACCACCACACCGAGGCGTTCTTGCCCAGGTTGGCGTGTTCGCCGTGGACGGGGGTGAAGGCCTCGTCGGGCAGATGGCGGACCCGATCGGGTGCGAGGCTGCCATCGGGGTCTTCGAGGTAGGCGGCGAAGGGGCTCAGGGACAGGCGTAGTTCATCACGGTCGAGAGGGGCGCCCTGCAGCGCCCAGACCGGTCCGATGACGCACAGGAGCAGAAGCGCCAGACAGAGGCGAGGCATCCGTTGATCCCATCGTTTTTATCGCCTGTGGCCTGGCACTTTGCCCGTATGCGCGGTGGCCTTCAAGCGTCGTTATCGCCCTTGCCTATGAGGCTTCCGACGGTCGGTACGCGGGTGTCGTTCTCCATCTGCGCGCTGTGCTCCAGTTGGTGGCTGAATGGCTCCAGGGAGTGCTGGGCGGTATCGGCGTCGCTGGCGAACACCGGCGGGCTCATGAGGTAGGCGCCGAGCAGGCGGGTCATGGCCTCCAGGCTGTCGATGTGGGTGCGCTCGTAGCCGTGGGTGGCGTCGCAGCCGAAGGCCAGGAGGGCGGCGCGGGTGTCGTGGCCGGCGGCGATCGCCGACTGCGCGTCGCTGTGGTAGTAGCGGAACAGGTCGCGACGAACTGCCACGGCGTTCTGCTCGGCCAGCTTCAGCAGGTGCCGGGAGAGGTGGTAGTCGTAGGGACCGGAGGAGTCCTGCATGGCGACGCTGACGGCGTGCTCGCTGGAGTGCTGGCCGGGCGCAACGGGGGCGATGTCGATGCCGACGAATTCGCTGACGTCCCAGGGCAGGGCGCCGGCGGACCCGGAGCCGATCTCCTCGGTGATGGTGAACAGCGGGTGGCAGTCGATGGGCGGCACCAGCCGCGCCTCGCGGATGCCCTTGAGGGCGGTGAGCAGGGCGGCGACGCCGGCCTTGTCGTCCAGGTGACGGGCGCTGATGTGGCCGCTCTCGGTGAACTCCGGCAGCGGGTCGAAGGCGACGAAATCACCGACGGACACGCCCAGGGACTCGCAATCGGCGCGGGTCGAGCTGTAGGCGTCCAGGCGCAGCTCTACGTGGTCCCAACTGATGGGCATGCTGTCCACCTCGGTGTTGAAGGCGTGGCCGGAGGCCAGCAGCGGCAGCACGCTGCCGCGGATCACCCCGCTCTCGGTGAACACGCTGACCCGGCTGCCCTCGGCGAAGCGGCTGGACCAGCAGCCCACCGGGGCAAGGGCCAGGCGGCCGTTGTCCTTCACCTGGCGGACGATGGCGCCGATGGTGTCCAGGTGCGCGGCGACGGCGCGGTCGGGGCTGTTCTGGCGGCCGGCGAGGGTGGCGCGGATGGTGCCTCGGCGGGTCAGTTCGAAGGGGATGCCCAGCTCATCCAGGCGTTCGGCGACGTAGCGCACGATGGTGTCGGTGAAGCCGGTGGGGCTGGGAATGGCGAGCATCTCCAGCAGCACCTTCTGCAGGTAGGCGAGGTCGGGGTCGGGAAGCGTCTGGCTCATGGTGGCTCCTCTGTGGGGGGGGGCGCGGGCCGGGGCGGCGGTGGGGCCGGCGGCCGGCACGTTCAGGGGGTGCCCGGTTGGCGGCTGAGCGGGAACAGCAGGTCGACGAAGCGTTCGGCGGTAGGTTGCGGCTGGTGGTTGGCCAGGCCGACCCGTTCGTTGGCTTCGATGAAGACGTAGTCGGGCTGGTCGGCGGCGGGGACCAGCAGGTCCAGCCCCACCACGGGGATGTCCAGCGCGCGGGCGGCGCGCAGGGCGGCATCGGCCAGGGCCGGGTGGAGGATGCCGGTGACGTCCTCCAGGGTGCCGCCGGTGTGCAGGTTGGCGGTGCGGCGCACGGCCAGGCGCTGGCCGGCGGGCAGCACGTCGTCATAGCCGTGCCCGGCGTCGCGCAGGGTGCGCTCGGTCTCCGCGTCCAGCGGGATGCGGCTTTCGCCGCCGGTGGCGGCCTGGCGCCGGCGGCTCTGCGCCTGGATCAGGGCGCGGATGCTGCGCTGGCCGTCGCCGACCACTTCGGCGGGGCGGCGCAGGGCGGCGGCCACCACCTCGAAGCCGATCACCACGATGCGCAGGTCCATCCCCTCGTGGCAGCTCTCCAGCAGCACGCGGCTGTCGTAGCGGCGGGCTTCGGCGATGGCGGCCTCGACGTCCTCGATGCGGCGCAGGCCGACGGCGACGCCCTGGCCCTGTTCGCCATCCACCGGCTTGACCACCAGGGTACCGTGCTCGGCGAGGAACGCGGCGTTCTCTTCGCGGCTGCCGGCCAGGCGCTGGGCGGGGAGGTTGAGGCCGGCCCGGGCGAGGGCGCGGTGGGTGAGGGTCTTGTCCTGGCAGAGGGTCATGCTCACGGCGCTGGTCAGGTCCGACAGCGATTCGCGGCAGCGCACGCTGCGGCCACCCTGGCTGAGGGTGAAGAGGCCGGCGGCGGCATCGTCCACGCGCACTTCGATGCCGCGCCGGTGGGCCTCGTCGACGATGATGCGGGCGTAGGGGTTGAGGGTCTGCTCCGGGCCGGGGCCGAGGAACAGCGGCTGGTTGATGCCGTTCTTGCGCTTGATGGCGAAGGTGGACAGGTCGCGGAAGCCGAGTTTGGCGTAGAGCGCCTTGGCCTGGCGGTTGTCGTGCAGCACCGACAGGTCGAGGTAGGCCAGGCCCCGGCTCATGAAGTGCTCCACCAGGTGACGCACCAGCGCCTCGCCTACGCCGGGTCGGGCGCATTGCGGGTCCACGGCCAGGCACCAGAGGCTGGAGCCGCCTTCCGGGTCCTGGAATGCCTTGCGGTGATTGAGGCCCATCACGCTGCCCACCACCTGGCCACTGGCAGGGTCCTCGGCCAGCCAGTAGACCGGCCCGCCCAGGTGGCGCGGGGTGATGGCGGTCGGTTCCACGGGCAGCATGGCGCGGCTGCGGTAGAGCTGGTTGATGGCTTGCCAGTCCTCGTCGCTGTGGGCCCGGCGGATGCGGAAGCCGCGGAAGGCACGGCGCGCCGGGCGGTAATCGGTGAACCACAGGCGCAGGGTGTCGGAGGGGTCGAGGAACAGTTGCTGCGGCGCCTGGGCCAGCACCTGCTGGGGCGCGGCGACGTAGAGGGCGATGTCGCGCTCGCCGGGGCTTTCGGCCAGCAGCTCCCGGGCCAGGCTGGCCGGGTCGGCATAGGTGTGGCCGAGCAGCAGGCGGCCCCAGCCGCAGTGCAGCATCTGCACCGGGTCTTCCGGGGGCGTCTGGTGTTCTTCCGC
This sequence comes from Pseudomonas sp. 1D4, assembly GCF_001728925.1. Taxonomy (NCBI): domain Bacteria; kingdom Pseudomonadati; phylum Pseudomonadota; class Gammaproteobacteria; order Pseudomonadales; family Pseudomonadaceae; genus Pseudomonas; species Pseudomonas sp. 1D4. Next base: position 2,378 of record NZ_LXJQ01000014.1, on the reverse strand, counting down.
CAGGCGTGCCTGCAGGCGCTCGTAGGAGGGGGCCTGGCCGCGCATCAGGCGCTGGCTGTGCAGGTAGGGCTGGCCGGTGTGGGCTTTCATGTCTCTCTCCTTAGATTCCCTGTTCGTTGAGCCAGAGGTTGAGGGCCGCCAGTTGCCACAGGCGCGAGCCCCGCAGCGGGGTGAGGTCCTCCTCGGGGTGGGCCAGCAGCCGTTCCAGGCTGGCGCGGTTGAACAGCCCCCGGTCGTTGCCGCCTTCCAGCAGCAGCTCGCGCACCCAGTCGCGGGTGCGGCCCTGCAGGTGCTTGAGGCCGGGCACCGGGAAGTAGCCCTTGGGCCGGTCGATCACGGCGTGAGGGATGACCTGGCGGGCCACTTCCTTGAGCACCTGCTTGCCGTCGTCGCCCAGCTTGAAGCGCGACGGGATGCGCGCCGACAGCTCGGCCACGCGGTAGTCGAGGAACGGCACGCGGGCTTCCAGGCCCCAGGCCATGGTCATGTTGTCGACCCGCTTCACCGGGTCGTCCACCAGCATCACGGTGCTGTCCAGGCGCAGGGCCTTGTCCACCGGGTCGTCGGCGCCGGGGCGGGCGAAGTGCTCGCGAACGAAGTCGCCGGCCAGGTCGCCGGTCTGCCAGGCGGGCATCACCGTGTCGCGGTACTCGGCGTGGCTGCGGTCGAAGAAGGCGTTGCGGTAGGTGGCGAACGGGTCGCGGCTGTCCACCAGCGGCGGGTACCAGTGGTAGCCGCCGAACAGCTCATCCGCGCCCTGGCCGCTCTGCACCACCTTGCAGTGCCGGGACACCTCGCGGGAGAGCAGGTAGAAGGCGATGCAGTCGTGGCTGACCATCGGCTCGCTCATGGCGCGGAAGGCGGCCGGCAACTGCTCGATGATCTCGTGCTCGCCGATGCGCAACTGGTGGTGGCGGGTGCCGTAGTGGCGGGCGATGAGGTCGGAGTACTCGAACTCGTCGCCACGCTCGCCCCCGGCGTCCTGGAAGCCGATGGAGAAGGTCAGCAGGTCCTTAACGCCGGCTTCGGCCAGCAGGCCTACCAGCAGGCTGGAATCCACCCCGCCGGAGAGCAGCACGCCGACGTCGCGGGCGGCGCGTTGGCGGATGGACACGGCCTCGCGCAGGCTCGCCAGCAGGCGGTCGCGCCAGTCCGCCAGTTCCAGCCCGGCTTCGTCGGCATCGTGGCCGTAGGCCAGGCTCCACCAGGTGGCCTGGTCGCGGTTGCCCTGGGCGTCGACCATCAGCCAAGTGGCGGGCGGCAGCTTCTCGATGCCCTTGACCAGGGTGCGCGGCGCCGGCACCACGGCGTGGAAGCTGAGGTAGTGGTTCAGCGCCTCGGGGTCGAGGCTGCCGTCGATGTCGCCGCCCTTGAGCAGGGCCGGGAGGCTGGAGGCGAAGCGCAGGCGCTCGCCGGTGCAGGACAGGTACAGCGGCTTGATGCCGAGGCGGTCGCGGGCGAGGAACAGGCGCTGGCTGCCAGGCTCCCAGATCGCCAGGGCGAACATGCCGTTGAGGCGCGGCAGCATGTCCTTGCCCCAGGCATGCCAGGCCTTGGCCAGCACCTCGGTGTCGCCGCTGGAGCGGAAGTGGTAGCCCAGCGCCTGCAGCGCTTCGCGCAGTTCGGGGAAATTGTAGATCGCGCCGTTGAAGCTGATCGCAAGCCCCAGGTCGGGCTCGACCATGGGTTGGGCGGAGCCGTCGGACAGGTCCATGATCTTCAGCCGACGGTGGCCGAGGGCGACCGGTCCCTGGCTGTGGAAACCCCAGGCATCCGGCCCGCGCGGGGCCATGTGGTGGGTGATGCGTTCGACCGCAGCCAGGTCGGCGGGTCGGTTATCGAAACGTAGTTCTCCAGAAATGCCGCACATAGTTCCTTACCGGTGTGTCCGTTGGGGAGGGTGCACCGCGAGGGTGCATAGGGGTCCGACAGGGGTATGTGCGATCGGTTCAGATCGATTGGTTATAGGGTTGGCGGAGGTGGTGGCGCTTCTGTGGGCGTGGCTGAACAAGTTAGACGTTTGCGGTTTCTGTTGGTCGCCGGGGACTGGAGTCGTCAAGCACCTGATAGTGGGTGCTAATGGATTCCATATTTGCGTAGCAGTTGTTCTGGGTTTGAAAGGCCAGCCCCCAAACCCGGCTTATAGGCGCTGGCCCAACTTGAACGCTGTGCCGGTACAACCTGACACATTGAATCGGAAAGGTCTGAATGGGCTGCTGGGGAAATTGATGCAGTAAAGCTGTAGGACGAAGATTGGCCCCGCCGCGGGCAGGACCTTCATCTCATTGTTACGTTTTAAGATGCTATATAGATTAGCTCAATGATTTCCCCGGGGGTAATTGTTTTTTTCATCCACTGCTCGCATTCCGAGTTCTGGG